>JBPCRH010000008.1:0-5242 GCA_050997075.1 Chthoniobacterales bacterium | reverse complement strand
GGCATTACGATGGCGGCAACTTCATGGGGGTAGAAGTGGCCGGGCTCTACTGGCACTTTGTCGATATCGTTTGGGTGTTTTTGTTCCCACTCCTCTATCTGGCGGGACACCGATGATGGAAATGCGGAATGCGGAAGTGGGAATGCGGAATGAAAACTAAAGACTTCGCTTCACTTCCGGTTTCCCCAATTCCGCATCCCGCCTTCCGCACTCCGCATTTCCGCCCATGACCACGCATCCCCCGAAATTTTACTGGAAGAACTGCCTCGCCCTCATGGCGCTGCTCGCGCTCACCTGGGCGGTCGGCTACGTCAATCTCGGCGTCTTCAATCTCGTCTTCGCGCTCGCCATTTCCCTCGCGAAAATGATTTTGATCGTGCTCTTCTTCATGCACCTCAACGCTGGCAGCCGGATCCTTCACCTCGCTGCCGCTGCCGGGTTCGTCTGGTTTCTCTTCATGCTCGTGCTCACCTTCGCCGATTATTGCAGTCGAGGCTGGGTTCGTTAGGATGTTTTTGCCCTTGCCTGGGCATCGCGGCGCCGTAACCGCTCTTTGATGGCTTACGCTTCTTTCACGCAATTTCTCGAGGCCCTCGATAAAGCGGGCGAACTGCAGCGCATCGCGCAGCCGGTCGATTCCCATCTCCAGATCACGGAATGGGCCGACCGCGAGATGAAATCGCCCGGGGGCGGGAAAGCCCTGCTCTTCGAGCAGCCGACGCTCGACGGCCAGCCGTCGCGTTTTCCGGTCGCGATCAACACCATGGGCTCGGAAAAAAGGATGGCGCTCGCCCTTCAGGTCGACCAAATCGCCGATCTCGCACAGGAAATTCAACTCATCCTGAAGGCGAAACCGCCGACCGATCTGCGCGAAGGCTGGAGCCTCCTGAAGCAGGGCATTCACCTCCTGCGCGCGCGGCCGAAGCACGTGAAGGGCGCCGCTTGCCAGGAAGTCGTATACCGCTTCGACGACTCCGATAACCAATCACCAGGAACCGATAACTTTTCCCTCGGCGATCTCCCGATCCTGCATTGCTGGCCGCAGGATGGCGGGCGTTTCGTTACCCTGCCAAATGTCCATACCCGCGATCCCGAAACCGGCGCGCGCAATCTCGGGATGTATCGCATGCAGGTTTACGACGGCCGCACTACCGGAATGCATTGGCAGGTGCACAAAGTCGGCGCCCGCCACGGAAAGCTTTACTACGAGCGGAACGAGCGCATGCCAGTCGCGGTCACGATCGGCGGCGATCCGGCTTACACCTTTGCCGCGACCGCCCCGCTGCCGGACGGGCTCGACGAGATTCTCTTCGCGGGCTTCCTGCGCCGTAAGTCAGTCGAGCTGGTGAAGTGCCTCACGAACGACCTCGAGGTCCCGGCCGATGTCGATTTCGTCCTCGAAGGTTACGTCCAGCCGGGGGAGACGCGGCCGGAAGGGCCGTTCGGCGATCACACCGGTTTCTATACTGCGATCGAGGATTACCCGGTGTTTCATCTGACAGCGATCACGCACCGGAAGGGAGCGGTTTACCCGACTACGATCGTCGGGATTCCGCCGATGGAAGATTTCTATCTCGGCTCGGCGAGCGTGCGCATTTTCCTGCCCGTCTTCCAAATGAACTTCCCCGAGATCATCGACATGGCGCTCCCGGCGGAAGGCGTTTTTCACAACCTCGTCTTCGTTAGCATCCGCAAACAATACGCCTATCAGGCCTTCAAAGTGATGCACGGCCTTTGGGGCATGGGCCAGATGATGTTCAGCAAATACATCATCGTCGTGGACGACGACTGCGACGTGCATAACACCAGCGAAGTCCTCTTCCGGATGTGCGCGAACACCGATCCGAAAAGGGATAGCACCCTGATCACGAATCCGAGCGACTCCCTCGATCACGCGCCGAGCGTGCAAAACGTCGGCTCCCACATGGGCCTCGACGCCACCCGCAAACTCCGCGGCGAAGGTTACGACCGGCCCTGGCCCAAGCTCGTGCGCATGGACGAGGCAACGCAGAAACTGGTCGACGCGCTGCAAAAGAAGACGAGCTGAGCGGCCAGACGCGAGAATTCACGGCCGAGACCGCGACGGGCTCCAGCGCGGATGCCAAAACTTTTCCGGCCTAACGAAAAACGGGTTGACCGCGCTCACGCGCGATCAACCCGTTCGCAAATTCGCTTGAAAGAAAAGCCTACGGCTTGCGGAAGACTCCGCCGGTCGAGGGATCCCGCACGAGCGCGCCGCGCGGCACCCCGCGAACATCGATCACCGCGTGACGACCGTAAGGGCTGTAAGCGTAACCGGGAGTGCCGGTGCGCTCGCCGTAGGGATAGCCCCCGGGAGGCGCATGATAATTGCGCTCCTGGTCCGACTCGATCGCCGCGCCGACCAATGCGCCCGCGAGCAACCCGGCGCCCGCGCCGATCGCCGCGCCTCGACCACCGGCTGCGCCCGCGCCAATTAAAGCGCCGCTGGCCGCGCCAATCCCGGCGCCCTGGCCGACCGGGGTTTCGCAGGAGCTGAGAGCGAGTGAGGTGAGAACGGCAGCCGAGACCGCCGGTATTAAATGTTTCTTCATGGTATTTTTAGATTCGAACTGCGGGAATGAGACGGATGCTCCCGGGGGATATTCAGCCGCGCCGGAAAAATTGCCGGGCGACGTGATAAAACTTCGCCAGCTTTCCCAGCCCATAGTTCCGGGTGAAAACGCGAAAGCCATCCCCTTCCATCCGCCGGAGGAGCGCGTGATAGACCGAAGCCATGGCCTCCGCGCCGATCATGGCGCGCCGGTCTTCCCGGGGCAGGAGCGCCGCCGCGCGGGCGAAGTAACCTTCCGCCCGTTTCGCCTCGAATTGCATCAGCCTAACGAACCGGTCATCGTAAGTGCGCGCGCGCAGGTCGGCCTCGGCATAGCCGAAGCGCGCGAGATCTTCCTGCGGCAGGTAGATGCGGCCGTTCGCGGGATCTTTGCCAACGTCGCGCAGAATGTTCGTGAGCTGGAGCGCGAGCCCGAGCTCGATCGCGTAATCGCGGCAGGCCGGATTGCGGTAGCCGAAAATTTCGATACTGACGAGCCCGACCGCGCTCGCCACCCGGTAACAATATTCTCGCAGCGCCGCAAAGTTCTCATAGCGCGCGATCGTCAGGTCCATCTCCACGCCATCGATGATCTCGGCGAACATCGCGGGCGTGATCGGGTATTTCGCGAGCAGGCCGCGGACCTCCGCCGCGACCGGGGACTCGTTAGGTGCGGGTGCGCTCAGGGCCGCCCGCCAGGTCGCGAGTTGGCGCGCCCGTTCCGCGGTGGCGAGACCGGGATCGTCCGCGATATCGTCGATCAAGCGACAGAAAGCGTAGAAGATGGTGATGTCACGCCGCCGTTCCTTGCCTAACGAGACAAAGGCCAGCGCGAGGTTCGACTTGCTCGCGCGGGTGATCTCATCCGCGGTCGGTGAGGTCGGTGTAGCCATAGCCGCTAGGTTGTCATCCCGAGCGAAGCGAGGGACCTCCCAAGCGTCTCCAGGTGTCCCATGGAAATTCGAACGACGCCTGTGAGATCCCTCGCTGTGCTCGGGATGACAGACTTGCTTGAAAACATATGCCTCGTGATCACGCGGGTTTAATACCGAATCCACGTTTCCTTGTTCACCCGCCCGATCTCGCACTGCCGGTAAAGACAAACCCAGCTCGCGAGCAACCAACCGGTCACAAAGGCGCGCACGAGAACGAAACAAATTCCCCAGAGAATGAGCGCGAGCGGCCGCTCCGTCGCCGCGGCGTGAATGGTCGCGTCGGCCAGCGCCAAAAACCAATAGTGCACCGCCGCGAGGAGCAGGAACCAGCCGAAGCGCAGCCCGTGTTTCCGCAAAAATTGCCCGTGTGCGCGGAAGGCTTCGCGCAGGCTTTCGTTGTGCAGGGTGAGCGAGATTTGCATCGTCCCGCAAGCAAGGATGAGCGCCGCCAACAGGCAACGCCCGAGCGGGAGATAATCGAGCACGCCGGGAACATTCCGGAAGTAGGCGACGAGCAACGGCAGTCGCAAAAGCAACGTGCTCGCGAGGACGACGAGCCCGAGCCATTGCAGCACGAAACTGAAACGGCGCATGGCAAAACGAAGGAGCGCTTCCTCACCGAAGTGCAGCCCTTTGATCCAGGCCAGGCTGAGCGTGATGAGGTAAACCTGAAGATAAACCGCGCAAAGATATTCGAAGACGAACGCGACCGTATCGACCAGCGCCGAGATCTGGAGCGTCCGCGCGGGCGCGAAAAAGTGCATCCACTCCGGCATCCGCCAGTAAATCAGCGGCTTCACGAGCGAGGCGAGCGCGCTCAGGAGCACGCCGGCGTAAATCAGCCAGCCGGCGAAGCCGAATTGTTTGCGCAAAGCGCGCACGAGACTGGCGTGCAGACCGCGCCAGTTCGCGATCAGCAGGACCGCCGCGAGCACGGAGAGCGGATAGGTCGTAGCCGCCGCGTCGAAAATTCCTGCGACCGATTCGATGGTGTGGAGCAGACTCTCCCGCCAGACCTCGGCGATGCCCGGCCAGTGCCAGGAATTCCAAAACGCGAACTGCTCGAACCGCCAGTCTGAAGTGCGGTTGACCGGCGTGAAGACGACGAATTGGAAAGTCGAATAGGCGAGCGCGCAAAGCGCGAAGAGGAGCCAGAGCCGACGGTAACGCAGGACGCAGCGCAAGCCATCGCGGAGCGCGATCCGCACCGGGCAGGTAAAGACGAGCAGGAGATAACCGGCGAGCATCCCGAGCAGCGGATAGACGCGCGGGAGGACGGCCAACATGTCGTTTCGCCTAACGAGCGCCTAACGAATGAAGCCCCAGTGCCGGCTGAAGGGCCAGTAGACGCAGACGCCGCGCCCGACCACGTTCTCTTCCGGAACCGGACCCCAGTAGCGGCTGTCGTAGCTATTGTAGCTGTTGTCGCCCATCGCGAAGTAGCTCTGCGCAGGGATGACAAAGGGCTGGGCCGGTGTCGCCAGGACCGCCTGCCCTTGCCCATAGCCGCGATAGGGCGCTTGCGCCGCGGCCACCCGGCGGATGCCGAAGCTCTCCGCGAGCGCGCCGTTAACGTAGAGATTGGGTGAGTCGATCCGGAGCTCGTCACCGGGCGTGCCGGTCAGGCGCTTGATGAAATACGGCGCCCCCGCCTGCGGATCTTCGCGGATCCCGAGGATGTGATTCGTCCGAAAGACAAAGACATCGCCGCGCGGCGGATGAATGAAGTTGAAAC
>JBPCRH010000004.1:0-3942 GCA_050997075.1 Chthoniobacterales bacterium | reverse complement strand
CGCCGCTCATGAGGTAAAGAAAATGCGCGGCTTCGCCGAGATCCTCGCGCACCGGTAGCAGATCTTTCCCCTGCCGCGCGCGATGAAAATAAGCCGCAATCACGCCGATTTTCGCGGTGATGCTGCGAGCGCGATCCTTGTTCTTTTCCGGGGAGGAATCGTCGAGGTCGTCGTCGTAAAGACCGAGCATCGAGACGGCGGTGCGGATCACATCCATCGGGCCGGCGCCCTTCGGCGCGTTCTGCAGGAAATCGATCACGCCCTGGGGAAGTTGCCGTTGCGAGCGCAGGGTCTCGCGGCAGCCTTCGAGTTCCTGCTTGTTCGGCAGTTTGTTGTTCCAGAGTAGGTAAACGATCTCCTCGTAGCTGACCTTGCCGGCGAGCTCGTTAATATCGTAGCCGGCGTAAACGAGCTGCCCCTTTTCGCCGACGACCGCGCTCAGGCGCGTGCTGTTGGCGATGATTCCTTCGAGTCCTTTGGCGGTGACGGGCATGATGCTCAGGAAGCGTTTTCGGATGGTTCTTTCGCTTCCAACCTGGTCACGAGAAGCAGATCAACAATGGAATGGGCGCGCTCGTTTTCCGCGTAAAGAGCGACGGTGCGGCCCTCCCGAGGCAGCGCAATGAAGTCGGGATGAGGAACCCGCAGCGACGTGCCGTCGGCGAGATACATCGTGAAGGGTTGAAAAGGCGCAGTGTGCACCGCCTTACGAACTTCTTCCAAGGTCATGGCGCAGATTAGGTGCGTTCTTTCATGCGTGCAATTAACGTGTCCGCCATCGTCGCGGGCGTCTCCGCAACGGCGATCCCGGCCGCCTGGAGCGCTTCGATTTTGCCCGCCGCGGTGCCTTTTCCTCCCGAGACAATCGCGCCGGCGTGGCCCATCCGGCGTCCCGGCGGCGCGGTCGCCCCGGCGATGAAAGCCGCTACCGGCTTCCGGCAATTTTCCTGGATCCACGCGGCCGCTTCTTCCTCCGCGGTGCCGCCGATTTCGCCGATCAAAATCATCGAGTCGGTCTGCGGATCGTCGTTGAAAAGTTTTACGGCATCGAGATGCGACATGCCGTTGATCGGATCGCCGCCGATGCCGATGCAGGTCGATTGCCCGTAGCCGCGCGAGGTCAGTTGCCAGACCGCTTCGTAAGTGAGCGTGCCGCTGCGCGAGATGACGCCGACGCTCCCCGGCTTGTGAATGTAGCCGGGCATGATCCCGATTTTGCATTCGCCCGGCGTGATGATGCCCGGGCAATTCGGGCCGATCAGCCACGATTTCTTCCCCTGCATCTCGGCTTTCACCCGCATCATATCGATCACGGGAATGCCTTCGGTGATGCAGATGACGAGCTCGACCCCGGCGTTTACTGCTTCAAGAATCCCGTCGGCCGCGCCCGCTGCGGGCACGAAAATCACGGAGACGGTGCAGCCGGTTTCCTGGCGTGCTTCCCAGACGGTGTCGAAGACCGGGACTTTGTCGTCGAACTTCTGGCCGCCCTTCCCAGGCGTGACCCCGGAGACGACGTTGGTGCCGTATTCCATGCACTGCCGCGTGTGAAAGCCGCCGGCGCTCCCGGTGATGCCCTGCACGCAGAGGCGAGTGTTTTTATCGACGAGGACGGACATGAGAAAATTTGAACTAGGAAAGCAGGAAAGCAGGAAGAAGAATGAATTTGGAAACCAGAAAACCAGAAAAGGGGCGCAGGTCGCTTCCTGCTTTCCTCTTTTCCTGACTTCTTTCTGGTTTCCTGGTTTCCAAATTTCCTCTCTTCATTAAGCGGCTTTGCGCTTGTGCACGACGAGCTTGTTCCCATCGGGATCGCGGAACTGCGCCATCCAGCAAACGGGCGTTTCGGTTTTCTCCATGTCGAACTCGACGCCGCGCTCTTTCAGCGTCGCGATCGTTTCGTCGATGTTGTCCACCTCAAATGCGACCGTGGTTCCGTCGCGCGACGGCTGCCAAGCCGGATGCTGACCCACGCCGATGGTTGTGCCGCCGAGCGTGTATTCCGCCCAGGGAAAATCGCCCGGCGCGGAATCGGGCTGGAGGCCGAGCATTTGCTCGTAAAATTCGCGGGCGCGCTTGAAGTCGGAAACCGCGATCGCGACGAAAGCGACTTCCTTGATCATGCTTTCCCTTTCGCAGCGGCGACTGCTTTTTGCGCCGCATCGCCGAGGTCGTCCGCCGTTGTCACCGGAAGACCGGAGTCAGTGATGATCTTCTTGCCGGCATCGACGTTTGTTCCCTCGAGACGGACAACGAGCGGCACCGGAAGATTGACGGCCTTGACCGCGTTCACGATGCCTTGCGCGATCACATCGCACTTCATGATCCCGCCGAAGATGTTGACCAGGATCGCCTTCACGTTCGGGTCGGAAACGAGGAGCTTGAACGCTTCGGTCACTTGCTCCTCGGTCGCGCCGCCGCCGACGTCGAGGAAGTTGGCCGGGCTGCCGCCGTAAAATTTGATGATGTCCATCGTCGCCATCGCGAGCCCGGCGCCGTTCACGAGGCAGGCGATATTGCCGTCGAGCCCGATGTAGTTGAGTCCGTGTTTCGAGGCCTCGACCTCGCGCGGGTCTTCCTCCGCGGTGTCGCGCATGGCGGCGATCTCCGGATGCCGGTAAAGCGCGTTGTCGTCGAAATTAAATTTGGCGTCGAGCGCGAGGACTTCGCCGGTTTTCGTCACGACGAGCGGATTCACTTCCACCATCGAGCAATCGGACTCGAGAAAGGTGCGGTAAAGCGCACTAAAAAGTTTCGCCGCCGGCTTGATCTGCGCGGAAGTAAAACCGAGCTGCTTCGCGAGCTTGCGCGTCTGGAAAGGCTGCAACCCGGCAAGCGGATCGACCGGCTCGCGCATAATTTTCTCCGGGGACTTCTCGGCAACGGTTTCGATCTCGACGCCGCCTTCCGTGCTCGCCACGATCAGGGGCGCGGCGGTCGCGCGATCAAGGAGGACGGCAAAATAAATCTCGCGCTCGATGTCGGCGGATTCGGCCACGAGCACCTTATTTACGACGCGGCCGGCCGGGCCGGTCTGATGCGTCACGAGGATTTGCCCGAGCATTTTGCTCGCGACTTCGCGTGCTTCCGTCGGCGTTTTCACGATGTGCACGCCGCTCTTGAAGCCGTTCGAGAAAGTTCCCTTCCCGCGCCCGCCAGCGTGGACCTGCGCTTTCACGACGATCTCTTTGTTACCGATCTCACGCGCGATTTGCTCGGCTTCCTCCGCGGTCGCGGCGACTTTCCCACGCGGAGTGGCGGCGCCAAATTTCTGGAGCAGTTCTTTCGCTTGGTATTCGTGAATGTTCATCGCGGATGCAGCGGTGCACTTAGCGCGCGATGCCGGGAGCGGCAAAGATTTTTTAACCTGTTGCGGGATCGAACGCGCTGAAGCGCGTCCTCCGGAGGGAACTGCTTCCGCAGGTCCGGGGCGCTACCAGATAACGAGCGGTTGCTTTTCCCGAGGCGGAGGAAGCGCGGCGTCGATCCGGGCGAGGTCGTGGTCGGTCAGGCGAAGATCAAGCGCGGCCGCGTTCGATCGCACGTGCGCGGGTCGCGAGGCTTTGGGAATCGAGACGATCCCCGGTTGCCGCAAACCCCAGGCGAGCGCGACCTGTGCGGGCGTGGCCTCGTGCTCGCGCGCGATTGTGATCAACGTTTTGTGTTTCAACAATCGCCCGGCCTGGCCGAGCGGCGAATATGCCATCGTCGGCAAATTATGTTCCAGCGACCAGGGCAGGAGATCGTATTCGATCCCCCGCGCCTCAGGGTGGGAGAGGACCTGGTTGACCGCGCAATTCCCCGGTCCGAGTTCCTGCAAAGCGGCGACAGCGAAATTGGAAGTACCCCAGCTTTTGATCTTCCCGTCGGCGCGCAACTTTGCCAGCGCCTCGACCGCCTCCGCGAGCGGCACTTCGCCGTGCCAATGGACGAGGTAAAGAC
>JBPCRH010000176.1:0-6697 GCA_050997075.1 Chthoniobacterales bacterium | reverse complement strand
GACCTGGCCGGCAACGTCTGGGAATGGTGCGAGGATTTTCTCGAGCCCTGCCGCGGCACGCCCAAGACGAACCCGCACGTCGCGAAAGCCGGGACGAAGCGCGTCTATCGAGGAGGCAGCTGGAAGTCGCGCTTCCACAGCCTGCGCGCGACCACCCGCAACGCGAACGTGCCCAACTATTCCTGCAACGACCTCGGCTTCCGGATCGTCTGTGACTGCGAGTGAGCGGGACCCACTGCGCGGAGAGATCAGGCCAGCGGGCCGCCCGGTTATGGTTGTCATTCTGAGCAAAGCGAGGAATCTCCGGCTCTGGCGCAATGTAACCCTCGAGTTGTGACACGCGAAGTCGCTCTCTTCATCCCGGACCCGGCGCGGCGGATACCTCAAGAGGGACACGCTTCTGCGTGTCCCGTTTTTCGTAACGCTGCACTCGTGCGATGTACTGAACGTCGACTAACGCCCCGCGGGAGTTGTAGCCGGGGGCGGTGACCCCGGCAATCCGCAGAATCGAAGCCCGGCCGGGGTCAGCGCCTCCGGCTACAACCGCTCGGCAGCGCTCGAAGCGCGTGATCAAATCCTCCGTCGTCCCGTCCACGATTTCGCCGAAAACAAAAACCGCAGAGAGCGCTGAACTCGCGCGGGAATTTCTTCCCTCTGCGATCTCCGCGCTCTCTGCGGTTAGTTTCCGCGACCGCGAGCCTTAGTTGGCGTTGAACCGAAATTTGGCGCGGCCCCGTTTCGCGTTGGCCTTGGCCTTGCGACGGGTCTTCTGCGAAGGGGTCTCGAAGGCGCGCAACCGGCGCACTTCTTCGAGAATGCCTTCCGCGTCAAGTTTGTTCTTAAGCCGCTTCAAGGCCCGGTCGACCGGTTCCCCTTTACGTACGATCACTTCTGGCATGGCGATTATATTCTCCTCGATCCTGTTGAATTATTGAACGCTTTAAACGGTTCCCGATGAATGGGGAGCGAGCCTAACGCTCCGGGCGTGGAGCGTCAACCGCCGGTTTCGGGCGATGGCCCGACCACGCCAAAGCCGCTGGAGGGTTGTCAGAAAACGCGCGTCCCTACCCGAGGCTGTTGACGCTTCGCTCTGCGAAGCGCGGGTCTTGGGGTGAATCGCAGTTTTCGCTCCGGGCGACGCTCTCTCCCGCGCTTGGCAGAACGAAGCGTCTACAGCCTGAGCGTCGCCCCAATTCTCAGCGCGATCGCGCCCACGCCAACCTCGCGCCAGCCGTAGATGCACACGATCAGCGTGAAGATGGAGGTCGCGCTCGCATGCGTTGAATTGCGAGGCTGCGATGGAAGCAACGCAACCCTTACGTCGCAGTCGTCGGCGTGGTGACCGTGCTCTTCTGCGTGACTTCGCGCCGCAGGCTGCTCGCGCTGCCGCCCCGGGCGCGCGTCCACCAAAGAACGATCGGCGAGGCGATGAAGATCGACGAGTAGGTGCCAACCCCGACGCCGATCATGATCGTGAGTGAGAAGTCGTGCAGGACTGCGCCTCCGAAGAGGAACAGACACAAGATCGGGATCAGCGTCACCGTGCTCGTGAGGATGGTGCGGCTCAACGTCTGGTTAATGCTCGCGTTCATGATCTGCTCGATCGAGCCGCGCGCGCCGCTGGCCAAGCCTTCACGAATTCGATCGTAGACGACGATGGTGTCGTTGATCGAGTAACCGGCGATCGTGAGGATGGCGCCGACGAGCGGCAGGGTCAGCTCCCGACCGAGAAGCGAGAAAACGCCCACGGTGATGAGCACGTCGTGGAGCAACGCAACGATCGCGCCGACCGCAAACGAGAGCTCAAACCGGAAGGTGACGTAGATCAAGATGCCGAAAATGCCGAGGCCGAGCGCCCAGAGGGAATTGCGCGCGAGTTCGCCACCGACGAGCGCGCCGACGCGCTCCTTGCCCTCGACCTTGAATTGTCCATTCGGGATTGCGCTGTAGATGGCGGCTTCCGCCTTTTCACTCGTGTTCAGCGGGAGACGCAGACTGAGGAAATTGCGACTGCCCTGGAGCGATTGCTGGATCGGTTCGTTATCGAGATGGAGTGGTTTTAGTGCTGCGCGCACCTGACCGACCTGGACGCTGTTCGCCGCGCTCAGGGAAAGCAGATCGCCGCCTTTGAAATCGACCCCGAAGTTCCGCTCGCCGCGGATCACAAACGATGTCGCCCCCGCGATGATCAAGGCGATCGAGAACATGACGGCAAGCAAGCCTTTGCCGAGGAAGTTAATGTGCTGCGAGGAGATGAGGTGCAGCATCGAGACCTTCTTCACCCGGCCGGTATCGACGAACCAGCTGAACAAATTCCGCCCGACGATGAGCGCGGTGAAGAGCGAAGCGAGAATGCCAAGGGTCAGGGAAATGGCGAAACCCTTGACCGGTCCGCTCGCTTTCCAGAAAAGAATCGCCGCCGTGATCAGGGTGCTGACGTTGGCGTCGAGAATCGACGAGAACGCCTTCTCGTAAGCGGTCTGCACGGCGATTTTGAGCGATTTGCCGGAAGCGAGCTCCTCGCGCAAGCGTTCGTAAATCAGGACGCTCGCGTCGACCGCGAGACCGATCGTGAGGATGATGCCCGCGATCCCGGGGAGGGTGAGGACGAAGTTGAACATCGTCAACGCGCCCATCAGGAGGATGATGTTGACGATGAGCGCGAGGTTCGCGATCAGGCCCGCAAATTTGTAGTAAACCATCACGAGCAAGAGCGTGATCCCAAGCCCGATGAGACCGGCGAGGATGCTGCTCCGGATCGAGTCCTGCCCGAGCGTGGGCGAGACGC
Source organism: Chthoniobacterales bacterium (assembly GCA_050997075.1). GTDB lineage: Bacteria > Verrucomicrobiota > Verrucomicrobiia > Chthoniobacterales > UBA10450 > Palsa-1392. Next base: position 3,909 of record JBPCRH010000176.1, on the reverse strand, counting down.
TGCGCTGCTCTTCCATGCTTACCGGCGTCTGCAACGGATTCTCAAGGACGCTGGCGAGCCCGCGCGCTTCCTGCTCCCCAAAATGCCCGGTGATGATGGCATCGCCGCCATAAATCGCGGTGCGAATGCTCGGGGCGGATTGAATCACGCCGTCGAGCACGATGGCGAAACGATGGCCGACATTCGCCTCGGTGATCCGGCCGAAAGTCTTGGCGCCTTCGCTGTCGAACTTGAGCTGCACGGTCCAGCCGTCCGGGCCGTAGTAAGCGTTCGATTCGGTCACGCGATCGCCGCCGAGATCGGCTTTCTTCTTCACCAACAGCCGCTCCTGCGTCGGCTTCTTTCCTTCCACCCCGGCGTCGATGTTGTAGGTCTCGATCCGATACTCAGGCGGTATCACCTCGGTGCCGGCGTCGATCGCGTGCAGGCGCTCGCCGTTATCCGGATAGACGAGACGGAACTCAAGCTTCGCCACCCGCGAGAGCTGCTGGCGCGCCTCGGCGATTTTCTCCGGGTCGAGCCCGGGGATCTGGACCAGGATGCGATCGGTCCCGACCGGGCTGATGACCGGCTCGCCGCCGCCAAAATAATCGACGCGTTTGCGGATGACCTCGACCGCCTGGTCGAGATTGTTCTTAGTGATCGCGCGCTCGCCGGGGATGAGGCGGATGAGGAAGGAAGTCCCGCCTTTAATGTCGAGGCCGAGCTGAATCTTCTTACTCGGCGGATAGATCGTGAAGATGCTGAACACGACCAGCAGAATCATCAGGAGCGTGGCGAGGAGGCGTTTGCGCGGCCCGAAATCGGTCGCGAAATACCAGCCGAAAAGAACCAGCAGGACCAGCCCGAGGAAGAAAGTGAATGCAGGAGTCATGGCGACTTAGGCGACCGGCTTGAGGACGTTGCTGACGGCCGATTTTTCCATCTCGATTTTTACGTTATCGGCCACTTTTACGATCACGGTCGTTTCTTTCACGTTCGTGATTCGGCCGTGAATCCCGGAGGAGGTCACGACGTCGTCGCCAGTCTTGAGCGCGGAGACGAGGCGGGCCTGCTCCTTTTGCCGGCGCATCTGCGGGCGAATCATGACGTAATAGCCGATGACGAAAATGAAAACGATCGGCAGCAGCGAGATGAGGCTGGAGCCGGCCGCGGCGGGAGCGGCGGGCGCGGCTTGGGCAAGAAGAGTGAGTAACATGGTAGGAAAATGCCGCGGCGGCAGGCGTGCCGAAGCGGGATTTCACTGAGCACGGATGCGCCCCGAATGCAAGAGCGCGCGGCCGTCCTGTAGACGTTTCGCTCTGCGAAACGCGGGAGTTGGTTTACTCACGGGCAGATCCTCCGCCGCCGGGTCGTACCCGCGTTTCGCAAGCGAAACGTCTACCGAGCGAAAACGGCCACCAAATTTTACATGCCCGGCGAGGATGTTACGTTTCCGCCCGCGCCTTTTGGCTCTCGCCGGCGCGCCACTCTCGATGAATCAGAATCCGCCTTTCCCATCACCCGAAGAATTGCAGTCCAAGCTCTCCGAGTTCATGAAATCGAACTTCGGCGACAAGGTTTCCTTCGCCAGCTTCGCCCAACCGGAAGCCGCCGAGGCCGGGGGCGACGAAGAACCGCCCACGCCGCCGAACGACGACGATTTTCGTTTCGATTTTCTCCCGCGCGATATCAAGGCGCATCTCGATCGTTTCGTCATCCAGCAGGACGAAGCGAAGAAGGTCCTCGCGATCGCGGTCTGCGATCACTACAATCACGTCAACTACATGCGCCGGCTCGAAGCCGAGGACGCGACCCGCGCCGAGCAAACCGAGTACGCGAAGCAAAACGTCATCCTCGTCGGCCCGACCGGCGTCGGAAAAACCTACCTGATCAAGCACATCGCGGAGCTGATCAAAGTACCGTTCGTGAAAGCGGATGCGACCAAGTTCAGCGAGACCGGCTACGTCGGAGAAGACGTCGAAGATCTCGTGCGCGAGCTCGTGCAGAAAGCCGACGGCGACGTCTTGCGCGCACAGTTCGGGATCATTTACATCGACGAGATCGACAAGATCGCGGCGGCGAGCAACCTCGCGGGGCGCGACGTCAGCGGGCGCGGGGTGCAGACGACACTGTTGAAATTGATGGAAGAAACCGAAGTGCCCCTGCGGAGCGCGAACGATCTTCAGGGGCAGCTCCAAGCCGCGTTTGAGTTCCAGCGCAAAGGGAAAGCGAAGCGCGAAACGATCAGCACGCGGAACATTCTCTTCGTCGTCAGCGGCGCGTTTGAGCGACTAAAAGCGCAGGTCGCCCGCCGCATCGCGCAGGGGCAGATCGGTTTTCAAAACGAGCCACTCGAAGTGCTCGACCAGGATATTTTCAAGCACGTCACGACCGGCGATTTCGTCGAGTACGGCTTCGAGCCGGAGTTCATCGGCCGGCTCCCGGTGCGCGTCGTCTGTGAAGCACTAAACGCCGACGATCTCTTCAAGATCATGAAGTTTTCCGAGGGCAGCATCCTCCGCCAATATGAGCGCGCCTTCCGCGCTTACGGCATCGAAGTCAGCTTCGAGGACGAGGCGCTTCTCCTCATTGCCAGCGCCGCGGCCGAGGAGAAGACCGGCGCGCGCGGGCTCCTCACGGTGTTTGAGAAGCTCTTCCGCGATTACAAATATTACCTCGCCGGCTCCGGTCTGACGCAGCTCCGCGTGACCGAAGAACTGGTCCGCGAACCGGCCAAAGTGCTCGAGCGTTTGCTGGCCGAAGGTCACCAGCAGGAACGCGCCGGTTTGCGGCACGACGCGCAGATGTTTGCCGACCAGTTTTCGGGCGAGCACGCGGTCGAATTTGTCTTCGATGAGTCGGCGCAACAGCGACTGGTCGAGCGCGCCGAGGCCGAGCGGATGAAGATGAGCGACCTTTGCGCGCATCTCTTTAAAGACTTCCAATTCGGGCTCAGCCTGATCCGCAAAAACACCGGGCGGACCCGTTTTGTGCTCGATGCCTCCGCGGTTGAGGCGCCCGACAAGTTCCTCAGCGATCTCGTCCTCCAATCCTACGGGACGGGCGCGCCCGCGGCATGAAGCGCTCGGCCGTCGCGACGATTTGGATCGGGGCGCTCTCTGCGATCCTCGTCGTCTCGCTGCAAAAGCTCGGGCTCCTCGCGCGACCCGAGGCGATTCTCGACCGCCTTCTTTTCGGCGAAGGGATTTCGCACAACGGGATCAACCCCGGAAATTACCTGCTCGTCGTCGGGCTCGGTTTCGCGGTCGCCTGGACGATGCTGCAAGTCGCGGAGCTGCACCGTCGCGGGCTGCTCCTCGCGCTTCTCCTCGGCGAACTGCTCGCCGCGGCCTGGGTGATTTCGTTAGGCGGAACTTTCTTCCAGCCGCTCCCGGGCATCGTCGTCGCGCTCCTCGCCACCGCGCTCGCGGCGCTGACCGATGTGACCGAAGGCGGGCAGCAGCGGCGCGCCCTGGCCGCGCTCTTCCGCGGGCGCCTGGCGGATCGCGGGATCAGCCGGCTGACGGAAGGCGCGCTCCCGGATTTAAGTGCTCCACAGACCCGCGAAGTCACTTTTGTTTTCTGTGAAATCGCGAACCAGGCCGAGCTGATCGACGAGTTGCCCGCGATCGATTGCGCCCGCCTCACGAACGATTTCATTCGCCTCGCGAGCGGGCTTTTTCTCGAACAGGGCGGTTATTTGCACGGCGCGGATGGCGAGGGGATTCGCGTCGTTTTTGGATTTCCGCTCGCGGCGCCGGATCACGCCGCCGCCGCGGCCCTGGCCGCGCTCATGTTTCGCGATCGCGTCGCGGTCCTGTCGTTTAAAGAGCCGGAATCACTAGGCAAGATCGATCTGCGCATCGGGGTCGCGGCCGGCCCGGTCGTGGCGACGGTATCGGCAACTGAGGAAGGGCGGCGCGACGG
>JBPCRH010000463.1:0-13783 GCA_050997075.1 Chthoniobacterales bacterium | reverse complement strand
GTCGGCGTGATGGTCGCGCCGATCATCCCCGGGCTGACCGATCATGAGGCACCTGCCATTCTTGCAGCTGCTGCCGAGGCCGGCGCGCAGTGGGCGAATTTCACCGTCGTGCGGCTGCCGCTCGCGGTCGCGCCGCTCTTCGAGCGCTGGCTCGAAGAACATTTCCCCGAGCGCAAAGAGAAGGTGCTCGGCCGCATCCGGCATCTCCGCGGTGGCGCGCGCCTGAACGATCCGCGCTTCCAGTCGCGCATGCGCGGCGAAGGAATTTTCGCGGAACAGATCGCCGCGCTTTTCGAGGCGGGCTGCAAGCGCGCGGGTTTCCCCGGCCGGGTGCCGCTCTCGACCGCCAGTTTCCGGCGGCCTAACGAACAGCTCTCGCTCTTCGGTTAGCCTGACGAGTCGGAAAACTTGCAGCGCGATGCTGCGTCATCGCGAGTGGCATCGACGATTAAAAGATCCTCGCGACGTGCTCTACGGCCGCAGCCCAGCAAGAGGTCGCGACGGTGGAACGCCGTCGCCAGCACACGAGACGTGTGCGCTACCCGGCCACTACGGTTGTGGCTTTCTCGGGCTTGGTCAGGCTCACCCGGCCGAAGATCGTGAGCATGAGCAGCCCGCCGATCAGGCCGAAGGGCGCCATGAAATAAAAGTAATAGTCCCAGCTTTTATCGAGCAGCATCCCGAGAAGAAAACCGGCGAGGCTGCCGCCAAAGTATTGGAACGAATCGATCACGCCCGAGGCGAAGCCCGCCATCTTCGGGCCGCCGATATCCATCGCCGCCGCCGTTCCGAGGATCGAGTGCGTCGAGTTCGCGGTGAACGAAATCAGGATCAGGAAGAGCACCGCGGCATTCGCGGAATGAAATTGCGCCGCGAGCAAAATCACTGCGGTTTCGATGAAATAAAGCCCTGCCGCGACCGGCGCGCGCCGCCCATGGAAGGCGATGTCGGAGACGTAGCCGGAGATGAGCGAACCGAGGGACGCCACCACGGGAATGAGAAAGCCGAGCCATTGGAACTGCGCCGATTGAAAATCGACGTGATGCGCCTCCTGCATGAAGCGCGGGAACCATTGATCGATGCTCTGCCGGACCGCGCCGGTGCAGGCATAGGCGCAGGCCACGATCCAGACGACCGGGTTCGAGAGGATCGTGTGGAGAACGGTCGACACTTTCGCGCGAACTGCGCCGCCGGCGGTCTCTTCCGGCACCGGGCTCGGGTAGCCCGCTTCTTCCGGCGTGTTCTTCACGAAGATCGCCACGAAGCACGCCACGACCGTCGCCACCACCGCCGGCGCCCAAAAGAGCCAACGCCAATGCAGCGGCGGGATTCGCCATAACCCCAGGAACACAAATCCCGCGAGCAGCGCCGGGCCGAAGTGCGTGATCCCGAAGCGCCCGAGATTAATCATGAACCCGAAGATGCCGGCGAAGCGTCCGCGTTCCCGCGGACCGAACCAGGCGGCGTTGATCTTCACCATCCCCGGCGCGCCGAAGGCCTGAAAGTAACCATCGATTCCCCGGATCGTGACGAAGAGCCACAGCAGTCCCCAGAACGACGCGAAGCAGAAGAGCGTGTTCATCACCACGGTCCCGGCGGCGCCGATGAGCATCGCGGTTTTGCCGCCAAGTCGATCGGCGAGCAAGCCGTTCACGATCTGCCCGAGCGCGTAGGCGAGCAGCGCGGTCGTGATGATCGTGCCGATGTCCGCCTTGCTGTAACCGAACTCCCGACTGATCGCGCCGTTCGCGATCGAGAAGTTATACCGGCAAAGATAAAACGACGTGTAGAGCAGGCCGATGAAGACCCAGTTGAGGCCGCGCCGCGGACGGAAACCGGGCGGATGTTGGATCGCAGAATCAGCCATCGAAGCCCGGAGGATGTAACACAATCACAACCTTGCCCATAGGAAAAATGGCGGTCGCTATTTCCGGCGGCACCCCGTAGGCTCGGCCGGTCCTGAGGGCACTAAACATGAACGGCTTGGGCGACGACATCACCTTAATCTCCTCGCCTCCGCCATTCTCAGCCGCGGAACATGCGAGAGTACTAAAAGACTAGCGTCACTTCCGCGATCAGAGCGTCTAGCTAGCATTACTTTCCTGCTTCTTACTTCCTACTTTTCTTCCATGAGCATCGCGATCCAGGATCTCCGCATCGGCCTGCAAGTTCGGCACCCGCGCTACGGCGTCGGCGTCGTCAAAGCCCTGACCGAGCACACCGCCGACATCACTTTCGACGACGCCCCGCGCACGGTCGATCCGACGTTGAGCGATCTCACCCTGGCGGAACCGACCGCCAACCTCACCGAGCTGCAGATGCCGCTCACCGCGCTCATCCGCCAGACCGCGCAGGCGATGGCCGATGCCCTCGGCCTCGAGCCGCCGGAGCAGATCGTCGAAGGACTCGCCACCCGCTGGCAAAGCGGCACCGTCGCGCTCCGTCCCGCCGACGCATCCTTACAAGCGAAGGAAGTCCCGCTCGAGACCTTCTTCCACAAGATCGTCATGATCCGCAACAACCTCCGGGTCCTCGAACAAAAGGTAAACGCGAGCGAGAAACTGAGCGACGCCGATAAGTTCGACCTCCACCAATACATCACCCGCTGCTACGGCTCGCTCACCACCTTCAACGTCCTCTTTAAGGACAAGGAAGATCAGTTCGGGAGTTAGGCGCCGCAGCGCCGGTTTTTTCCGGACGCGCAGCGGCGGGCGCTCGTCCGATTACTCGGCATGAGGCCCGAGGGGACATGGTAGCGAAAAAGAAACTCAGCAAACAAAACCGCGACGTCGTTTCCCCGTTCCGCGACAAACTCTGGGACCTCTTCCGGGACCTCGCGGAGGGAATGAACGGCGCCGATGTCGTGGTTGCGCTGAAGCAGGCGGGCGAAGAAATCTGGGCGGCCGGCATCGACGGCACCTACAGCGACATGCCGGAGAAAGACCAGGGAGAAGAGCCGCTCGGGAACGCCTTCGACATCGCCTGGCTGACCGTCGTCTGCATTAAGCTGAAGGAAATTCAGCAAGGCAAAAAGCCCCAGGTGCGCATCCACGGCTAACCCGGGCGACTCCCGAGTAGCGAAACCCACAACAAGGAGCGGCGGTTTTCAACCGCCGAAAGCGCCGCCGTAGCGCCCCGCCTATCCCTCCCCGACCCGCGCCAGGTAACGCGCGCGCGCACTTTTCACCTGCAACCGTTCCAACTAGTTTTCCTGACCACTCATGCCCCGCTGCGCCTTTCTAACCCTTGAAGATCCAACCGGGTTTGTGATCGACGACGAACTGGCTTACGCGCCGCTGGCTGCGCTCGGCTGGCGCGCGGAAGCGATTCCGTGGAGTCGGAAAGTGAATTGGCAGGTTTACGATGCGATCGTCATCCGCTCGACCTGGGATTACATCAACCACCCAGACGCGTTCCTCGCTGTCCTTGCTGAGATTGAAAGTTCCGGTACGCCGCTCTGCAACAGCCTCGAGCTCGTCCGTTGGAATCTGCGCAAGACTTACCTTCGCGACCTCGCGGCGCGCGGCGTGCCGGTCGTGCCGACGATCTGGCGGGAGCAACTTCAGCCTAACGAACTTCCGGGTCTGCTCGCCGCAGTCGGCACGCGGGAAGTGGTGATCAAGCCGATTGTTGGGTTGAACGCCGAAGGCGCCTTCCGTCTCGACCCGCAAACTGCCAGCAGTCGAGCCGACGAAGTCGGCGCTTACTACGCCGATCGCGCGTTCATGGTGCAGCCGTTTCTTTCCGCGATCACGACCGAGGGCGAGTACTCGCTCTTCTACTTCAACGGCCAATACAGCCATGCCATTTCAAAAGTGCCGAAGGCCGCCGATTTCCGCGTCCAGGAAGAACACGGGGGCCTGATCACAGCCGTCACGACCAATGACGCGTTGCGCGCGGCCGGCGAGACCGCCCTGCGCGCCCTCGGCACCGCCCCGCTTTACGCCCGCGCCGATTTCGTCCGCGCGAATGACGGGAGCGACTACTGGCTGATGGAACTGGAACTGATCGAGCCGGCGCTTTACCTGCGCATGGATCCGGGAGCGCCCGAGCGTTTCGCGCGCGCGCTGCACGAGCGGGTGCGCTTCCGCGCCTGAGGGCCGATCCGTGCGCGGCGAGCGACTTTCTGCTAGTCTCTTGGATGCGACTTTTAGTTACCGTCTCTTTATTTGCCCTCGTCACGCCCATCTTCGCCGAGCTCGCGCCGGTCGCCGATCGCGTTGCGCAACAGAACGCGATCTTCGAGGAGTTCTACCAGACTGGCTTAAAGAATTCGCCCGAACGCGCCACCGCGGTCGGCGATTATCGTTATAACTCGCAGCTCGGCCAGTATTCGCTCTCGGAGATCGCCCGGCAGCATGCGGAAGCCGACGATTTCCTGAAACGGCTCCAAGCCATCCCGACCGATGGGCTGAATGAAACCGACCTGCTCAGTCACCAGCTCATGTCGCGGCAGCTCGAGCGCGAAGACACAAATTACGAGCTCAAGAACTATGAGATGCCCGTGAATCAGCAGAACGGCATCCACACGCGTCTTGCCGATCTGCCGAACGGCGTGCCGCTCGATTCGGTGAAGCACTATGAGGATTACGTCGCGCGGCTCCACCAGATCCCGCGCGTCCTCGACCAGGTCACCGAGGTCCTGGAACAAGGCGAGAAGGACGGCCTCATGCCGCCCAAGCTCGTGCTCACCAAGCTCCCCGGGCAGTGCGAAGGCATCGTCGCGGCGAATCCCTTCGTCTTGCCGGTGAAGAAGTTCCCGAAAGATTTCTCCGACGCGGAGAAGAAGCGTCTCACAGAGGAAATCACGAAAGCGGCGAACGATGAAGTCCTTCCAGCCTACAAGAAATTCGCCGAGTTCCTTCGGACCGATTACGCGCCGAAAGGCCGCGAAGAAATCTCGGTCGAGAGCCTGCCCGACGGCCCGCGCCGTTACGCTGAGGCAGTAAAGATGATGACTACGACCAACTTCACTCCCGCCGAAGTCCACCAGATCGGGTTGAAAGAAGTGGCGCGCATCACCGAGGAGATGACGAAGCTCGCCAAGACGCAGGGTTACAAAGACCTCGCCGCCTTCCGCGCCGCGATCAACCACGACCCGAAGTGGGAACCGAAAAGCGAGCAGCAAATCGTCGATGACTTCGCGAAATACATTCACCAGATGGAGCCGAAGCTGCCTGAGCTTTTCGGCCTCCTCCCGAAGTCACCAGTCACGGTGGAAGCGATCCCCGATTTCGCGAAAGCCGCGTCGACACACTACGTCCCCGGCACGCCCGATGGCAAGCGCCCCGGCCGCGTCGTCGTCGCCGTAGCTGACCCGACCAAGCGCACGCTCGTGCTCGACGAAGCCGTGGCCTACCACGAAGGCGTCCCCGGTCATCACATGCAGATCAGCATCGCGCAAGCCTTGCCAGGTCTGCCGAAGTTTCGGCTTCACGGGTTTTACTCCGCCTACACCGAAGGCTGGGCGCTTTACTCGGAAGAGTTAGGCAAAGAGATCGGCTTCTATAAGGATCCGGTCTCCGATTACGGCCGGCTGAACTCCGAGCTCTTCCGCGCCGTTCGTCTCGTCGTCGACACCGGCATTCACGATAAAAAGTGGAGCCGCGAGAAGGTGGTCGACTACATGCACGCGAACGACGTCAACGACGCCGTCGCCCAGACCGAGACCGACCGTTACATCGCGTGGCCCGGCCAGGCGCTGGCGTACAAGATGGGTCAACTCATGATCCGTAAACTGCGCGACGAGGCGAAGACCCAGCTCGGCGACAAATTCGACATCAAAGCCTTCCACGACGAGATCATCAGCGGCGGCGCGATGCCGCTCGATCTCCTCCAGGAACGCGTCGAAAGCTGGATCAAAACCCGGAAGGCCGGCTAGCCGCTAACTCCCCCTCCGGGAAGGACGTCCTCTGGGAGCGGCGCTCTCTGAGCGTCGTAGGACTGCCAGCCCATCGCGCGTGCGCGAGCCTCGCCCACGGCCCCCGCGCAGGAAACTTTCCACTTTCTCCTTTTCACTATCCCCACGGCACGGAGAATCCTGGCATGAATGATCAACTCCTCTCACGGTTCCTGCGCTACGTCCGGATCGATACGCAGGCGGACGAGACCAGCACCACGTTCCCGAGCACGCCCGGGCAACTCGTGCTCTTGAAAATGCTGCAGCAGGAGCTCAGCGAACTGGGTGCCGCCGACGTGCATATGACGAAGCACGGTTACGTCATCGCCAGCATCCCGGCGAACACGCGCAAAGCCCGCGTGCCGACGGTGGCCTTTCTCGCCCACGTGGATACGGCGCCGGACTGCTCCGGCAAAGACGTGAAACCGATCGTTCATCGCCGGTACGATGGCAGGGTCATTAAGTTCCCCGATAACCCTCATCTCACTCTGGATCCCGCGACATCGCCGGAGCTGCGCACGGCCGTCGGCAAGGACATCGTTACCGCGAGCGGCACGACCTTGCTCGGCTCCGACGACAAGTCGGGCGTGGCGGTAGTCATGACTCTGGTCGAGCGCTTGCTGCACGAGACAAAACGGAAGCATGGGCTGATTCGAGTCTGCTTCACACCCGACGAAGAGATCGGCCGCGGCGTGGACAAACTCGATCTCCGTATGCTTGGAGCGGATGTGGCCTACACCCTGGATGGCGGTGCGCCGGGAGAGATCTGCTGGGAAACCTTTTCCGGCGATGCAGCCGAAGTCACCATCGATGGCATTACCACTCATACAATGGAAGCGAAGGCGAAAGGCATGGTCAACGCCGCTTATCTCGCGGGCAAGCTCCTTGCCGCGCTCCCGCGCGAACACTGTGCGCCGGAAACCACCGACGGTAGAGAAGGCTTCATTCACCCGATCCATGTCGAGGGCCGAACGGAGCGGGCCGTGGTGAAATTCATTCTGCGCGACTTCGACCTGAAGGGTCTGGCGGAGAAAGGAAAAATGCTGCAAGGCCTTTGCCGCGGGCTACAAGCGACCGAGCCACGAGCGCGCATCCGCTGCAAGATTCGCAAACAATACCGCAACATGGCCTACTGGCTGGGCCAGGACATGCGCCCGGTGGAGCTGGCGCGCGAGGCTTTCACCGCCGCTGGACTCAAACCCTACGACCACGTCGTGCGCGGCGGCACCGATGGCTCCCGTCTCACGGAACTAGGACTCCCCACTCCCAACCTCTTCTGCGGCGAACGCAACGCGCACGGCCCGCTCGAATGGGTCGCCGTGCAGGACATGGCGTCCGCTGTCACCGCCTGCGCTCACCTGGCAGAGCTGTGGGAAAGAAAAAGCTGACAACCTTACTGCTGAAGCTCGACGCGATAAGACGCCTTACAATGCGTGAACTCGCGGTCATCCCGAGCGGAGCAGGGCGAAGTCGAGGGATCCCGTGGGGCGACCCGGAAGCGCCGCCGCCAGACGATTGAATGCCAGGGGAAGAACTTTTCCCACCTCCCGATTCCTCACTTGTCCTTCGAACTTCGGAGCCTCGTTAAAGCCATAAGTTCCGGGTCAGGAATCGCCAGGCGGGTGCGCTGCCCTACCGCACCGAGCCATCGCACACAGGAAGTGATCGAAGCGCTGATCCCGCCTCACAGCGCTCCGACGCGGTGTGCAGGCTCGCCCAAGAGGTGTGCGCTGCCGACAAGCGAGCGGCCCGCCTCCTGGTTTGACCTTGCCGCGCCCGCTTTCCCAAGCGGAAATCCGGCCGGCGAATCTTACCGGCCGGAAAGTTTACGTACAATTTCGGTTGCCAGGAAGCTGACTAAAATATAATACTCCGCCGAAAATGATGACAAAAGTGAAAGCGAATAGAAATAGTGGCCGCCAAATCTTCCTCCAGGTCCTGGCCGGTTTCGGGGTTTGGGGTTTGTCGGCAACGCCTGCGCTGCACGGGCAGGTGGCGGCTAATAGTCCGGAGATCGTGGTGGAAGGTGAGGCTATCCCCCAGCCGACGCAGCACGACGATGCATGGCGGGCGAAGCTCGATCACATCCTGAGGGAGGTATCGGGGACGGAGATCACCGTGACAAAGAAGGCGACGGTGATCAAACTCGACCAGCAGCCAACGGTGGCGAACAACAATCTGCAGCAGCTTTTTACCAAGGCTCCGGGCCTTCTCATCACGGAGCAGAACACGCCCGGGCAGTTCAATTTCAGCTATCGCGGTCTCGGGAACCCGCAGGAGTCGGAGTTCATCACCGCGCTACTCGACGGGGTGCCGCTGGCCAGTGATTGGATTGGGTTCCCGACGCTTTATTACGTCCCGGTGCCGCAGAGTCTCCAGGAGATCCAGGAGATCCGCGGCGGGAGCAGTCTACTCTATGGGCCGGAGCCGGCGCCGGCGGTGAACTTCGTGACCAAGCATCCGGCACCCGGGTCGCCCTGGAATTTCTACAGCGAACAGATCGGGGGCACCGACGGTCTTTACCAGACTTATAACTCGATCCAGGAGGCGGTGGGGCCGGTCGAGTTCCGCCTGGATGGCTTTTACGGTCGTGCCGATGGCCAACGCGATAACAGCGCCTACGACCAGTGGCAGTCGAATCTCTATGTCGGCTATCGGCCGACGGAGGACCAGTTGGTCGCGCTCGATTTCCATGCCGGCCAATTCGAAGGGGGCGATCCCGGGCGGCTGACCATCCAGCAGTTTAATGCGAACGAGAATTTCTCGCCCGCACCGTTCGATCGCGCCTGGGTAGATCGCTACAGCGCGGTGCTACGGGATGAATGGACCTTTGCCGAGGGCTGGCTGATGCAGGCCAAAGGTTGGTTCACGCACCAGGATATCGATAACCGTAACCAAAGCGTCCGCGGCGCGCCTCCCTTCCCCGCGACCCTGCAGAATGATGAGTTTAATAACTTCGGCGGTGACCTGCGTTTCCGCTGGAACTGGGGCGCGGGCACGGCGCTCAAGGGCAGCACGCTTACTTTTGGTGGCACGGTCTATCACGGCGACGCGCCGTTGAATCGTTTCAGCACATTCGACCTTACGGCGGATCGCTTCGATACCAGCGGCGTACACACGCTCGATCAATCGCGGAACTCGGATTACCAGGCGTTCTTCGTCGAGAACATCTTCCGGTTCGGTAAGTTTCACGTCGTGCCTTCCTTCCGCCTCGATCATGAGTCGGTGCAGGTGGATACCACGATCGGGCCCACGCCCGGCAAGCGGACCGCCGATCATACCGTGCCGCTCTGGGGTATCGGGCTGGGGAATGATTTCGGTCACCTGAACGAGACCTACTTCAGCGCTTCTTCGGGTTGGCGGCCGACGCGCTACTTCGATGTCGCGTCGCCGTTCCAGCCGCTCAATGCCGCCAACACGCCTGATCCTTTCAAGTCCCTCGATTTCGAGCTCGGCGTCCATGGCACGCCGATCAAAGGCCTGTGGTATGACTTCGGCCTGTTCTGGACCGAGTTCGACAACCGGACCGAGACTCAGAGTTTCACGCCGACAGACTTCATCATCGTGAACAGCGGCAGTACCCGTCATCGCGGGTTTGAGGGGGAGATCTCCTATGATTTCATGGAGCTCTGCCACCGTGACGACGTCTTGGTCCAGGCCGAGAACGACGCCAAGGAGGCGAAGGACAACGACGGCCCGGTGACGCGAGCGACGCAGAGTTCCTTTGTCGGCTGGCACCTGAATGCCTTCAGCAATCTCCAGCTTCTGGACGCCACCTTCACCGATAGCCAGATCCCGGGACAAGTGGGTAACACACCCGCCTACTCGCCGAGTGTGCTCGTGAAAGGCGGCGTCCAGCTGCGGAAGGATAACTGTTTCGATCTGACCTTCTCCGCCGTCTATGTGTCGGATGAATTTTGGGCTGACTCGAATCTCGGCACCCCGACGATTCCGGCGAAGATCCCGTCCTATGTCGTGCTGAACCTGAACGGCAACTTTCGGATCACGAAAAACGTGAAACTGATCGCGGGCATTAACAACCTCGCAGGCGAGAAGTATTACTCGCGCGTCTTCTTCAACGGCTCGATCGAGCCGGCGCCGCAACGCTCTGCCTACGCGGGGCTCTCGGTAGAGTTCTAGGACCGCGCCAGCTGCCCTGTCGCCAGACTGACGTTCGTGTGGGCCTGTCCGAAAGGGCAGGCCCACGTTCGCAAAATCCCTTTCTGGATTCCTGGTTTCTAAATCCTCTCATTTTTCCTGCCTTCCTATTTCGCCTTTCAGGACGACTTTTCCCCCAGTGTTGCCTGTCCTCGACTCTCTCGACTATTTTCGAATCAAAACCGTGCGCAGCTTTGCGGAGCTGGTCGCGACGCCCTTCGCGCGGGGGATAAATGCTCTCTGCTGGTCGCGCACGCTGCCGGGTCATTTCGGCGAGGTAGTCGCCAAACTCGGCCCCGGCGAAGGCGTGGTGACGATCGAGGACCGGAAACTCCTGGAGCTCACACTGAGCCCGGCCGGTCAGATGGCAGTTGCTGGAATGCGCCAAGATCTGCGCGTGTTGCGCGAGCTGGACCGCGATCCGGTGCTCAACTGCATTCATGACTATCCCCGCGACGAAGAGCCCGGGCCGGTGCGGACGGATGTCTTTTCCTTCCACGTGGATAGCGCGCCGGTCGAGGCCGATACCTGGCTCTGCACTTACTTTGGGCCGGCGAGTGAAGGCTTACGGAACGAGGAGGCGCGGCGCAAGGTCGAGATCTCGGAGACCCGGGTAAAGCTCCGCGCGGATCTTGGGGCAGAAGCGGATGATGACGAGTTTCGCGCCGCCCTGCATGAGCACTGCTACGACCTGCATTACGCGGCCGTCGAGGGGGCGCGACCTTATTCCTTCGGGGTCGGCAATCTTTGGCGGATCGCGGTGGACTGGCCCGGCAGCGCAGTCCCACCGTGCATTCACCGCGCGCCCGCAACGGCGCCGGGAGCGTCGGCGCGGTTGCTGCTCATCTGCTGATCCAGAGAGTTACGCTCGTTAGGCGTGGATTCCCGGGACGATCGAAGCCGCCAAGTCAGCCCGGAGGGTCCACTGCTTGATTCAAATCCCCATTTCCAGCGGAATCACCCGGACGCGCTGAGACAGCGCACGCTACATCGCTTTTCTGTAGAGTCCGCCGTCCTCAGCGGAAAGCCGGTAAGTTTTTCGGCTGACACAGCCGACGCTACATCGCTGGAAAGCATTCCTATCTATTCCCGCGCCCGGCCTTACCTTACCCGATGACCGCTCCACTAACCGCTCTGCCTCAGGAAACGATGGATGCCCGGGCCTACAGCCGCGCCCACGAAGGCAAGTGGATGATTGTCGACCGGACCGACGGCAGGGCGTCCGCCACCGCTGACTTCTTTCAGATCGAGTCGGTCGGCACGCATCCGACGGGACTAATGGTGACGGGCCGATTCGTGAACAACCAGCGCAACCATATGATGGCGGCGGCGGTCCGTGAGGCCAATCTCTCCGAGATCGAGTGGCTGCGCGCGGCTCAAGGTAATTCCCCGACTCCGGCCTGACCCGGCTCATCCGTGGATCCGCCGAGGAGTGGAAGGCGGAAGATTCACGCGAGAGAGTCAGAAAGCAGGAACACGGCAGAAGCACGAATCGCGGAAGGCAAAGCAGGAAAAGAAGCCTAGAATGTTTAGCTCCCCGCGCCTTTTTCCTACTTTCCTGCTTTCCTGATTCAACCTCTCCCCTTGCCGACTCCCAACTGACCCGGGGAGCCGGCGATTCGCTGCGAAAACAAATCGTTAGGTTTATCCGGAGATGACCGTATCTTTCGGGCGTCCGGCGCTCACCTGCGAAACGGCCTGCGTCTGCGCCTCTCTCTGAGCCGGACGACGGTCTCGTCCAGGAGAACGAGATCTCGTCGGACAAAACTTCGGGCGATGAAACGTCGGTGCTGCCATCCTTGCGTGGTAAGCGGCGAGCGGTACTTTTAGAACCAATTTATGAAATCAGAACTCCTCGTCGCCGCCTCGAAAGTCATTCCTGATCAGGCGATTCTCGTCAACGTGATGTCACTCCGGGTGCGTCAACTGGCCTTAGGCCATCGACCGCTGGTGGTGCATGCCCCCGGGATGGCTTGTGCCGACGTCGCCCTCACCGAGATCATCGCGAAGAAGCTGACCTTTCTCCTGACCCCCGGCGAGAACGGCAAGCGCGAAGGCCATGCGGTCGCGCATTGGCTAGGCTCGGCGCCCGCGCCCACGCTCAAGAAGGCGGCGTAGATTAGATGCGCTGAGACAGCGCACACTGCCCCGCTGCGCCACTGTAGCCTCCGCTGTCCAGCGCAGCGCCCGATACGCTCTTGGGTGGTAGGTCTCAATCTGGAGCGTGCTGCCTGGTCAGCCGCTTCGGTGCTCGGGTCTTCCAGGCTAGAGTGATGGCCCGGCGGAGCGTGGCGGCATCAAGCGCATCAAGCCGCACGACAGTGCTTCCACGTCGCCCCCACGCTCCCGCCGCCGGTCTGAACACCTTCGGCTGCGCCCTCACGAATTCCTCCTGCTCCTCCGCGGTCAGCATGACCACTCCCGAGCCCGCATCGGGATAACCGAGAGTGGCGAAGATTTTGCCACCGACGCGGAAATCGGGATGTCCCATGTGGGAACCTTCGGAAGCCTCCTCCATACTCAGCGCGATACTGCGAAACTTTGTGGTCGTCATGGGGTGGCCCGTGAGCGCGCAGAGCTCTTCTACCTATTACTGGCGGTAAAGAAAACGGTGCGGGTTTTCATGGACGTGGGAAACGCCTAAGGAGCAGAAAAAAAGCTCTCACTGGAAATCGAATGCACTGCCAAGGCATGACCTGGACGAAAGCCCGCAGGGTGCGGGAGCAGTGCGACCAAGCTAAAGCGCGTGCGGCGGGGTGAAGAGTTTGGAGTCATGGGAATCTTGAGCGTACGCCGACCAGCGGTTGGCTGCGTCGTCGCATGATTAGGCGAGGGTACGCTTGGCATACAATTCAATCTTGTTGCCATCGGGATCGCGGACATAAACCGAAAAGCCGTCGTCCTGTTGCATCGTTTCTTCGGGAAACCCGTGCGTACTCAAAGCATCGCGCGCCTGCTCCGCCTTTTCCGATGGGATGAGCAATGCAAAATGTTCGCCGCTTCCCGGCCGATCATGGGTAAACAGCGCCAGACGCTGCGTTCCGATGCAAAACCAGGCTTGCTGCGGTCCACGTGAATACAAGACTAACCCGAGGATGTCACGATAAAAGGCAATCGAGCGCTCAAGGTCTCGCACTTCAAATGCAATCTCGTGGATCCCCAGCACCGGAATGTGGTCCATAGGGGTCGGCTATCTAGGCGTGGTCATAGGCCTAACGATCACAAGATCAGCCACGCCTAGCGAAGACCGAGCAGAGCTCGAAGATAACGGTTGTAGTCATCGACAATGTGGGAGGTACCTCGCTGGGCGTTGGCTGCATCGCATGTTTAGATCGTTCTGACGGCCCAGATGACTATGCAGAGGCCGATCAACCCTCCCGTGATGATACCACTGGGAATCACATAGGGCGCGTCGCCAGATTTCGGACCACCCTTCGCAAGATAAAGCACGACAGCGAAGGCTAGTCCGTAGAGTGCGCCGATTGCCATCGCGGACCACCATCGCGTCGTCGCGGCTAAGGAAAACGCTGTAAGCAGTGCGACCAGCACGCCCTTTAAGGTGGCTGCAAAAAGAATCTGCCAGTTGTATGGTTCTTTCGGCTCAAAGAAAATACCGACGCCGTCCAAGATGCCGAACACCGCACCGATGATTACTACAGCGAGGAAATTCATGAGTCGAGGCTCCGTTGAAACTGCTTCAGTCCGCTCACAATAGGCCTGCAATCA
>JBPCRH010000393.1:0-4493 GCA_050997075.1 Chthoniobacterales bacterium | reverse complement strand
GACGAGCGCCGCGATCACGAGCTGGCGCTGCAACGGTTTTCCGTCCTTGCCCTTCACGGTATCGGCCACCGTCACCTCGACGAGATCGCCATCTTTTACCCCGACGTGGTGGGCCAGCGCCGGGCTCATCAGGGCCGCGTTATCCCAGGTCAGCTTGGTGATCGGGTCGGGCATTTCCTGGAGCCAGCCGTTGTTGATGTAACGGCCGTCGTCCACGGAATAACTGCCCACGAGCACGATCTCCGGCGAGTCTTTTGTCGGCGCCGGCGGGTTATTCCAAAGCGTGTGCGCGACGCCGCCGGCGGTATTGCCGTTAAAGGTCGCAGCCCGGTCGCGCGGCGCGAGATGCGGGGCGCTGCCATCATGTAAAAATTTCGTCCACGCGGTCGCAAATTCTCCCGGCGGATTAGTCCCGCGGAAAGTTTCCTGGATCAGCTCCGGCCCGGTGGCGACCGGCTGGCCGCCGATCAACTGGAGCATCTCGAGCTCGGACAGACCGCCGAAAAGCGGGAGGATCATCGGCTGCATCGCGATGTAGGTGCCACCGCCGGTGAGGCCATCGCCCCACGACTCGAGGTAATGCGCCGCCGGGATGTGCCATTGGCTTAAAGCCGAAGTCGCATCTTCGTAGTGCCCCACGCGGACCACCTCGGGCACGCGTTTTTGCAGCTCGGCCCAATCGAGCGGCTGCCGCGTCTTCCGATCCTGCGTGATCGAACGCGGCGCATTGTAAACCGGGTCGCCGCCGAAGATGAAAAGTTGCTGGATCCGCCCGGATTCCATCTCGCCCGCGAGTTGGAGGATGCTGCTGTTCCGGCCGGTCTTCGGCATTTCCCGGACGAGCACGGTGCTGCCGATATTCTTGAGCGCGACGTTCATCGCGTAGACCAGCATCTGCACCACGACCGGCTGATGCGGCCCGGCCACGACCAAGCTCGCGCCCGGTTTGCTCATCAAATCGGCCGCCGCTTCGTCGAGCCAGCGCGCGTCGTAGAGCTCGGCGTTCTCCGGTTTCTTGAGCGTGATCAGGACCGAGGAGAGCCCCGGATCTTTCGTCGCCCCGGCGATCCGAGTGGCGAGCGCGTGCGTGATCCCCGGGATCTGGCTCGCTGGAAAACGCAGCCGATGATCCGCCATCGCGCCGGTGAGGGTGAAGCGATTCTCGACCACGTAGAGTCGGTTCATCGAGTCCTTCGCCTCGCGCACGCGGCGCCGGGAAGTAAAGCCGCGAACCGAAGTGAGGTCGCCTTCGCCGCAATTCAGGAAATCGCTGTCGAGCGCGAAAATAACGTCGGCTTTATCGAACTGCGGGATGACCCGCGCGTTCGCGCCGAAGCTCATCTCCGTCGAGAAATGTTGCGCCTCGCTCAGGAGCGGGTCGTAAACGCACCAGCGCATTTTCGGGAACTGCTTTTGCAGCTCCGTGCGCAAGCGCTCGCGCGTCTGCGACCAGGTTTCCTCGACGAGAAAGGCGAGACCAGCGCCGCCGTCGGCCGCCATCTTCGGGCGCAACTCGGCGAGATATTTCTCAAAGCTCGCGCGATCGGAAAGTTTGTTTTGCCGAACGAAACGCTGCGAGCGCGAAGGATCGTAAAGATCGAGCAACGAGGCCTGCGCGAAGGCATCGGTCGCACCGTTGCTCTCGGGATGATTCGGGTTGCCCTCGATCTTGATCGGGCGGCCGTCGACCGTCGCCACGACCAGCGGCATCGCGCCGGAACGCCGCGGCATCGCCGTCGCGTAATAGAGAAACTTGCCGGGGATGACCCATTCCGCGCTCTTTGTGAAAGGCACGAGATGCATCTCCGGTTTGCGGCAGCTGCTGAAGCCGAAGCCGGCCAACGCCATCGAGGCGCCCATGAGCTTGAGGAAGCTGCGACGCGAGACTTCGTCGCCTTCGATCTCCTGCGCGCCGGCGGGGAATTCCCGCTCGAGCCAGCCGCGGAATTCCGGCGTGTCGCTGAGCTCGCCGACGCTCCGCCAATATTGTTTCCCGGTCAGGTCGGCCGCGGGATGTTGGAGGACGCGTTTCATGAGGTGACCTCCCGTAACTCAGGCGTCTCGCCTGATTTGTCGAGCAGGCGTCTCGCCTGCACGCTCGCCACCATCCGGCAGGCGAGACGCCCGCTCGACAAATCAGGCGAGACGCCTGAGTTACACACGCTCAATCGCCTCATCGGTGGCACCCCTGACAATTTACCGGCGGCTGGATGTTCCACCGTTGCTTCAACGTCAGGCCAATCTCTTTCTGCGAGAGATGCTCCTTCTTCGACCAATCCTCGGTCACGCCCGCCGGTTTCCCGTACTTGGCCACGAACGCCGCCGGCTTCACGTCGTCCGGTTTCCAATCAAGATTCGTGATCTGATCTTCCGGGCGAAGGAAATTCTCCGGGGCGCGATGGCACTCGAGGCACCAAGCCATGCTGTGCGGCTTCGCGTGATAAACGACCGGCATGTGATTGACTGGCCCGTGGCAGGAATAGCAGCTGATCCCGCGATTCACGTGCGCGGAGTGATTGTAATAAACGTAATCCGGCGTGCGATGAATCTGCACCCACGGCACCGGCATGCCTGTCGTCCAACTATCGCGCACCGGTTGCAGCTTCGGATTCTCCTTCTGGATCTGGGTGTGGCAGGTCATGCAAACCTGCGTGTCGGGCAAATTCGAGTGCGCCGCGACCTCGACGAAGCCGTGACAGTAGCGACAATCCATCCCGAGCTGGGTGACGTGGAGATCGTGCGGGAACGGCACCGGCTGCACCGGCTCGTAACCAACGCGCGTATATTTCGGCGTGTCGTAATACCAGGTCGCGCCGATCAGGGCGGTCACCACCACGATCCCGCAAAGCGAAATCTTGAGTGGGAGCCAGTTCGTCCAACGCGGGAAAAAATTCGCCATACGGTCAGCGGAGAAGAACGCAGTCCGGATACGCCCGCCATTTGATCAGCGCTGGAGTTGGGATGTTTGGACGGGTCGACTTCAGAACGTGGAGAAAATTGAGTGAAAGGTGCGAGGCGAAGTGCGCCCATTCTATGAATGGGTTTTTGCTTGGCAAAATAATTTTTTGAACGCGGACGAAAGTTTTTCGGTCGCGCGCCCCGAGATTGGCCTAACGAACTCCAGAAAAGCCGACCCGGCCGGACCGCGGCGGCAGAGGAGAAAAAGCGCGCCGCACGCAACGAACCGGAGTTCGTTAGGCGCGCAAAACTATTCCCAGGCGAGGGTGAAAAGACTGCCGCGGAAACCGCGCCAGACCTTCTCGAAATCTTCTTTTCGCGCGACAGTGCGAAAGCGCACCTGGGTCTCACCGAGGTTCGCGAAGAGCACGTTGGCGGCGTATTCCTGGCCGAGAAAATTATAACCGATCGTCACCCCATAGGTCTCCTGAAGATGGATCCGGACCGGGCTTTGCTCTTCCGCAAGAAGCGCCACGTTTAGTGCGCCACTTGGGGCGGAACCGAGGACCTGCTGCTGCAACTGCCTGGTCGTGGCTTCATCGAAAACCTGCGGCGCGGGCAAAGTCGCCTGCTGCACCGTCACCTGCGCCTGCGAGATTTCCGGCGGCGCCAGGCGCATCCCGCCCGCATCCCCGGTGCATCTCCAGCCGGCGGGCGGTTCGTAGCTAATGACATGGCCGTCCTGGTGAAAGCGCAGTTGCTTGAAGACGACGCCTTCGAGCGTGCGCGAGCCTTCGGTCGGGGTGAAATCGATCGGCCCCGCGAGGGCCGTTCCCACGGTCGCGGCGAGCAGCAAGATCGTTAGGCTAAATCTCATCGTTCCAGTGAGCTTCAAACGGCAGCGCCGCCGCCTATTCCCCATGATACCCTGCGGCGACGACGCTTACCGTCGTTCACCCTTTAAGCAGCTCACGTGCCGCTGCCCGGTTTCTGTCGCGCCAGCATCCGCCGCGCCTGGGCCACGAGCGTTTCTTCCTCGGGCAGGAGCTTCGCCTGCCCGGCCGAATTGAGGAACCTGGAGGCTTCGAGTTCCTGCCCCGCCGCCGCGAGGATGATCCCGTAGTAGGTCGCGACCGAAGGGTCTTGCAACTGCGCGGGTGTGAGCGCTTTCATCACCTTAAGCGCGCCCTTCACATCATCGTGCTGGAAAAGAGAGAAGGCGTAGGGCGAGGCGAAGGCGGGATTATCCGGGTGCGCTTCGTGCACGTCGTGCGCGAGCAATTGCGCCCGCACCAGGTCGGCGTGGAGCAGGAGCGAAATCTGCGCGTAGTTGTTTTTCACCTGGGGGTCATCCGGCAGGAGGTCGACCAACCGGGTGAGCGTGCGATAGAGCCCGGAGGTATCGCGCGCAGCCGCGTAGTAACTATAGAGCGTTTGGGGCGCGGCCTGTTTCGTCCCCGGATTTTCCGCGAGCAACCAAAGCACCGCGACGCCTTTTTCCGGCCAGTGCCATTGGAAGGCGAGACGCTGCAGGACATCAAGCCGGTCGTTGTTGTTTTGCGCTTTCGCGACCGCTTCCGCCCAATCCTTTTCGC
>JBPCRH010000388.1:0-8279 GCA_050997075.1 Chthoniobacterales bacterium | reverse complement strand
CTTCCTGGAGACGTTTTTGGTCTTCCGCGGTCAGGACTTTGCCGGTGACTTTCGCAGTCGTATCGACCACGCGCCGTCCGAGTTCCCGCTTCGGTTGACTCATCGTGCGCTTGTGTTCGAGCGCGCTAGCCTCGCGCGCTTTCGCCAGGATTTGCTCGGCGGCGACGATCGCTTCCTGCTGTTTGCGCTCGGCGATGACACCGGCGCTGGCTCGGGCTTCGTCGATCATTTTCTGCGCGGTGGCGTTGGCGGCGGCGAAAATTTCCTTCTGCCGCTGCTCACCTTCGGCGAGCTGTTCTTTGATTTTCTCGGCGTTGAGCAGGCCTTCGGCGATCCGCTGCCGGCGCTCTTCGAGCACCCCAAGGATCGGCTTGTAGGCAAACTGCTTCAGGAGTAACGCCACGATGACGAAGCTGATCACTTGAGAGAGGAAAATTCTGACGTCGAAGCCAAAACTGTCCGCCGTCTCCGTGACGAGGTTAGCAGCGAGGAAGGTGGGAAAATTCATCCGAAAAAGTCCGGCCCGACGGGCGGGAAGCCCGCGCGCCTAACGAATTATCGAACCAGGAAGAGGGCGTAGAACACGATCGCTTCCGCGAACGCGATCGCGAGAATCGCCTGCACCAGGATCGGCGTGGCCGCGCCCGGATTGCGGCCGACCGCGGAGGCCGCGCCCATGCCGATGAGTCCGACGCCGATCGCCGCGCCGAGGGCCGCGAGGCCGACGTGAATGCTTCCGGTCATTTCTGCCAGTAATGGATATGTCATATTTTTCTAGGTTGGTTGGTTTGCTTCAATCGCCTCTCCGCGGGGTCCGCGGCGGCGACCGAAATTTGGTTAATGGTGCGCGCCTTCTGCCGGTTCGTGTTGCGCCATCAAGAGAGTAAAGACTGCGGTCAGGAGCATGAAAACAAGCGCCTGGACCACGCCGACGAGCAGCTCCATGAAGTAAAACGGAATCGGGATCAGCCAGGAGAGCACGGGCACAAGATGAGCCATCGCCTCGAGCATGTTTTCCCCGGCATAGACGTTTCCGTAAAGCCGGAAGCTGAGCGAGATCGGGCGGAAAAGAATCGAGACGATCTCGAGCCAGCCGACCATGAAAAAGACGATGATCATGAGGATCTTGAGGATGCCCTTCGAGTCGCCCTTCGGTCCGAAAAGATGGAGGATGAACCCGCCAAAGCCGTTCTCCTGCAACGCCCAGAAGAGCCAAAGTGCGAAGAAAGTCGCCGCCATCGCCGCGGTCAGGTTGAGATCGGCGTTGGCGCCGCGGAGGAGCGGGCGATCGATGTGGAAGGCGTTTGTCACCGGGTCGTGATGCCCCCACCCGATCGTGCCGACGCCCGGGATGAGTCCGAACCAGTTCAGGAAGAGGATGAAGATGAAGATCGTGGCGAAGAACCAAAAGGTCTTCTTCACGAGGTGCGGGCCGATCACGCTCTCGAGAAAGTTATAGAGACCTTCAACGAGCCATTCCCAAAAATTCTGCGCGCCGGTCGGCACCTGCTTGATTTTGCGCGTCGCGGCTTGCGCGAAAACGATGATACAGGCCGCGACGAACCAGGTGACGATCATCGAGTTCGTGACCGTAAATTTCCCGATCGTGAAAAGCGGCGCGGCCTTGAGCGGAATCGCTTCGTGCTTCTCCACAGCCTCGGCGGCGGGCGCACTCGTGACTGGTGTTTCCTGGGCGCGCACTTCATTCACGAAGCCGCCGCAGACGAGCAGACCGCTCAGGCTTAAGAGCAACGGCAATAGACGAAAAGAGCGATGAACCATGCGTGGATGTCGAAAATTAGCGCTCCCGGCGAACCGGCTGGATGTGCTCTTTCCAGAGAGAAAAGGCGCGCACCACAAGGGCTGCTTTCGTCGGCCCTACAGAAGAGCATGTTCGTTCCGCTGACAAGCGACTTTCCGGAATATTTCCGGACTTGCGCGAACTCGCAGGAAGACGGCGCTGCTCGCCGCTATTTTACAGGTAGACGCTCCGCGAATTGCGGCGTCACCGCGGGCACGGGCGCGGACTCGCGCGCTTCCGCTTCGTGCGCGATCGCGACCGCTTCGAGATAGTGCGACTCGAGCGCGGCGATCTGCGCGCGCTGCTCGAAGTGGAGGGCGACCGATTCACTCGCCAACAGTCCCATCTCGCCAAAGGTGTGCGGAAGACGCGTGATCTTGAACATCTCCTCGGCTAGGGCTGCGTGATCGCGCTCCGCCACGAGCGCTCCGCAACGGCCTTCCTCGACTGCCTCGGGAATGCCGCCGTGACGCGTCGCGAGGACCGGCATGCCGGTGGCCATCGCTTCGAGAATCGAGTTCGGAATGCCTTCCTGGTTTTCATCCGCCGGCATCTCGCTCGGGTGCAGAAAGACGTGGCAGCGATGATAGAGCGCGAGCAAATCCGCCTGCGAGAGGAAGCCGGTAAAATGGACGTGCCCGTTCAGGCCGAGTTCGGTAATCAGCGTTTCTAGCGTCGGCTGGAGCGGACCTTTGCCCGCGATGAACAACTCCGCGCGCGGATTTCTCTTCTGGAAAAGCGCGAACGCGCGCAGGCAGGTGGTGAGCCCTTTCTTCGGGATGAGCCGGCAGGCTTGCAGGAAACGCCAGGCCCCATCGCGGGGCGCTCTCCGCCGCGCCATCGGGAACTGCGCCAACGGCACGCCCGTGCGGTTGATCCGAATCCGTTCCGGCGGACAACCGAGCGAGATCAGCCGACGCTCGAGCGAGCGCGAGCGCGCGAGGATCAGCGGCGCGGTATGGAAAACCTGACGCAGCTTTATCGCGTAATCCGGGTTGGCCGCTTTCAACATCACGTCCGCTCCGTGGAAGGAAACGACGCAGGGCCGCCGCCAGCATGCAATGAAAGGCAACAGATGCACGCCGGTGTGGCCGAAATAGATGTGCATCAACTCCGCCCCGCGGCGTTCGAGCAGATTGGACAGCGCCTGATATTCACCGCGATAAACAATCGGCGGCCGGCGCTCGACAAATTTCTGCCAGCCGTGCCGGAAGGGATTCGTCCGCGGCTTCGGGATGAGTTCGATGTCGTCGAACGGAAAGCGATCCTGGTTTTGGAGCTTCTTCGTCATCACGAAAGTCTGCACTTCGCGCAGCGCAGTCACCTGCCGGTAGATGTGAAGCATCTCCGATTTCAGGAAGGTAGTGCAGTAACTGGCAACGACGAGCTTCGGCATAGGAGGTGGAACGCGGGGGGTTAAAAAACGGAGAGCTTGGCTGTGGTGCGGGACATTGTCTAACTGTTATTCGTCTGCGCCCATGCTCACGGACTCTGCATAAAAAGATTCCTTTCTCGCGGCCGGTTTCTCGCCTGGCTCGTTGGTCAGCCAATCTTCCAGCGCGCGCTTAAGTTCGTCGATCCCAGTCTTTTCTTTCGCCGAGACCGCGATCACTTCCCGATCCGGATAACGCTGGCGAAAAGCCGCGAGGTTTTCCGCGGCTTCGGGCAGATCCATTTTGTTCGCCACCACCCGCCAGGGTCGCTGCGAGAGCCGGGTGTCGTAAAGATCGATCTCCCGGCGCAGATGCTGCAAATCTTCGATCGGGTTCCGCCCTTCGCTTCCCGCCATGTCGAGGATGAAAAGGAGCAACCGGCACCGCGTGATGTGCCGCAGAAAAGCATGTCCGAGCCCGAAATTCTCATGCGCTCCCTCGATCAATCCCGGAATATCCGCGACCGTCGCGCGGCGATAATCGGGGAAATCGACCACACCGATCATCGGATGAAGCGTGGTAAAAGGATAAGCCGCCACCTTCGGATGCGCAGCAGAGACGCGCCGGAGTAAGGTCGATTTGCCGGCGTTCGGATAACCGACTAGGCCGGCATCCGCGATCGTGCGCAGTTCGAGCAGGAAGGTGCCTTCTTCGCCTTCTCCGCCCTCGGTGTACTCACGCGGGGCGCGATTGCGCGAGCTCTTGAAATGGACGTTCCCCTTTCCGCCTTTCCCGCCCTCGCAGAGAATGTATTCCTCGTTCGGCCGGGCGAGATCGGCGAGCGGTTCTTCATCGTTAGGCAACTGCCCGCCGGCCGGCGGCGCATCCGGTGCCCCGCTTCCCTCGCGCCATTCCCAGACCACGGTGCCCGGCGGAACTTTCACAATCTTCGGCTGGGCGCCGCGACCGTGCATTTGCTTGCCCATCCCGTGCGTTCCTTTTTTCGCCTTGAGCAACGGCTCGTAAAAAAGACTCGCGAGATTGTCGGTATGCTCGTCGGCGCGGAGGATGATGTCGCCCCCTTTGCCGCCATCCCCGCCGTCCGGACCGCCGCGCGGGACAAATTTCTCACGGCGAAAACTGACGCAGCCGCGGCCGCCGTCACCGGCTTTCGCGATCACCTTGATCCGATCGACAAACATTTCCGAAGCCTACACCGATGTGGCTCAGGGGGAACGCCCAACTTGCCTCGGATAGGTCCCATGGGACTCATGAGTCCTATAGGACTTATCCCCACACACCAGTGACTCGTAAAGCTGCTTCGTTTCTTGCGCGATCGCGCTCCAGCTGAATTTCTTCTCTGCGCGCCTGCGCCCGGCCCGGCCAAATTTCCTTTGCAGCTCAGGGTTCGCCATCAGCTGGTTGATCCGCGCCGCAAGATCGCGCGAGAATTTCGCGGGGTCGATCGGCTCGAAAGGGCTCTCCGTCATCTGCTCGACAGGCACTAAAAAGCCGGTCTCGCCCTCGACCACCACTTCCTTGATCCCGCCGACCGCACTCGCCACCACTGCGGTTTCGCAGGCCATTGCCTCCAGGTTGATGATCCCAAACGGCTCATAAATCGACGGGCAACAAAAGACCGCCGCACGCGCGTAAAGCTCGATGACCTGCGGCTTTGGAAGCATCTCTTCGATCCAGATGATCCCGCCCCGCTTCGCCTGCGCCTGCTGCACCGCGGCCTTCATCTCCGCCGCGATCGCCGCCGTGTCCGGCGCGCCCGCGCAGAGGACGATCTGGAAACCGGGATCCATCATCTCGCTCGCGCGAACGAGATGGACGATGCCTTTCTGCCGGGTGATCCGCCCGACAAAAAGCAGGAACGGCAGCGCCGGATCGATCCCATGCCTAACGAGCAGGTCGCTCTTCTCCGCCGGCGGCCGGTATTCCTCGAGATCGATCCCGTTATAAATCACGTGCAGCCGCTCCGGCTTGATCGTGAAGAGCCTCTCGAGGTCGAGCTTCGTCTCCTTCGAGACCGCGATGACTGCGTCCGCCATTTCCATCGCCGTCTTTTCCAGCCAGACAGTGAAGTCGTAACCACCGCCGAGTTGCTCCCGCTTCCACGGGCGCAGCGGCTCGAGCGAAGGCACTGTGATCACGAGCGGTTTGCCGTAATTCAGCTTCGCGAGAATCCCGCCGAAATGGCTGTACCAAGTGTGGCAATGGACGAGATCGGCGGTGATCTCCGTGGTATTAAAATCGAGGCAACGCTGGACCGCGCCGAAGACCGGGCGGAGCGACTTCGGGCAGGTGTAGGCGCTCTGGTCAATCGCGAAACCGCGCACCGCCGGATTCGGGCCTAACGAATCCTGTTCACCGAAACAGCGCACCTCCACCTCCATCAATTTCGCCAGCTCACGCGAGAGATAATCGACGTGCACCCCGGCACCGCCGTAGATATTCGGCGGATATTCGTTCGTTAAAAAGAGCGTCTTCATCCGGTCAACCTACCACCGAAAGAAACGCTCGCCGTTGTCGCCGGGGGCAGCGGTTGTAGTCGGGGGCGCTGACCCCGACCCCCGCAGATCAGCCGCTCGGCCGGGGTCACCGCCCCGGCTACAACTCTTGCGCGTTCACGAGGAGCACCGGCACGGGCGCGCGATGGCGCACCTGCGTGATCGTGCTGCCGTAGATGAGGTCCTTCAAAAAGCGATGGCCGTGCGTCGTCATTGCGATCAAATCGCAGGCTTGTTCAGCCGCAGCCTTGAGAATCTCGTCCGCCGGTTCGCCTCGACCGAGCTCGATTTCCACTTCCAAACCTTGCGCGCGCAACTTCGCCGCGACTTCCTCGAGATAGGCGCGATCGACTTTCATTTCCTCCGAGTCCGCGAGCTCGAAGCGATCGTAATACCGCGCCGCCCAGCCATCCGCGACATGAAGAAGAAGCAGGCGCGAGCCAAGCAGCCGGGCGAGCTCGGTGATGTGCGGAAACATCGCCTGATCGGTGGGGCTGTTGTCGAGCGCGACGAGGATTTTCTTATACATCGTTCCGAAAGTTTTAAGTATTAAGTTTTAAAGGGAGCAAGACCAGGTGCCATCCGCTGCTCCACTTAAAACTTAAAGCTTAAAGCTGATTCCCATGCCCGACCCCGCCGTCCTCGCTCTCGATCTCGGCACTTCCTCCGTGCGCAGCGCACTTTTCGATGAAACGGCGCAGGTCATACCGGGAAGTCGCGCGAGCGCGACCTATCGCGTGCGCCATTCCGCCGACCACGGCGCCGAACTCGATCCCGCGGTCGTTCTCCGCGCCACCCGCCGCTGTCTGCGCCTAACGAACAGCCCGCTCGAGACCGTCGCCGGCTCCGGCTTCTGGCACAGCCTTCTCGGCCTCGATCGCGCGGCGAATCCGCTCACGCCGATCTACACTTGGGCCGATGCGCGCTGCGCGCCCGACGCAGCCCGGCTCCGCACAGAATTCGACGAGCGGACCATCCATCAGCGCACCGGCTGCATGCTTCGCTCCTCGTTCTGGCCCGCCAAACTCCTCTGGCTGCGCCGGACCGACCGGCAGCTTTTTCGGCGCGTCGCCCGCTGGGTTTCGCCGGCCGAATGGATTTTCGAGAAAATCTTCGGCGTCCGGGCTTGCAGCCATTCAATGGCGAGCGGCACCGGCCTTTACAATTTTGCCCGCCGCGACTGGGACGGCGAAATTCTCGAGCGCTGCGGCCTCACACCCATGCAGCTCAATCCCCTGCGCGATCAGGTCGAGAGTTACTTCTCCGCGATCGGCGACGGCGCGGCGAGCAACCTCGGAAGCGGCGCCGCCCGCCCCGGTATCGTCGCGATCAACGTCGGCACGAGCGCGGCCGTGCGCGCGATTCCCTCCGGGGAAACTCCGTTGCCTTTCGGACTCTTTCGTTACGTCGTCGACGAAAAGCGCGCGCTCCTCGGCGGCGCGGTCAGCAATGCCGGCAACCTCCGCGCCTGGTGCGCCCGCGAACTCCGGCTCCCGCCTAACGATCGCGCGATCGAGCGGCTTTTGCGCGCCGCCGGCCCACGCGCCGCGCACCTCACGGTGCTCCCTTTTTGGGTCAACGAGCGCGCTCCTTCCTGGCCGGAAAATCTCGAGGGGGCTATCCTTGGCCTGACCCAGGCGACGACCGCGGCGGATCTCCTCCACGCCACCACGGCGGCCGTCTGCCACCGGCTCGCGGAGATTTTTACGGAGCTCGCCACTGCCCTCGGTCGCGTCCGCCAAGTCGTGGTCTCCGGCGGGATTCTGCAATCGCCCGCCTCGCTCCAGATCCTCGCGGATTCGTTAGGCCGGGAACTCGTCACCTGCGCCGACCAGGAAGCTTCACTCCGCGGCGCCGCCGTTTACGCGCTCGAGAAGGCGGGCCAGAAAATTTCGGCACCTGCACCGGGACGACACATCGTGCCGGTGCCGGAAAATATCGCGCCCGCCCGGGCGGCGCGCCGCCGCCAGACCGCCCTCGAAAAAGTGATCTTTAAAGCACTAAACATTCTCCCGCTTGCGCCCGCGCCGCGGCCAAGGAAAGCTGGCGCTCTTTCGAAAAACAAATGAACGACCAGACTCCAGCGATCGGCATCATCGGCGGCAGCGGCCTCTACCAAATCGACGGATTTCACGATCCGCAGGAGCACCAAATCGAAACGCCTTTCGGCGCGCCCTCCGACGCCCTCATCGGCGGCAAAGTCGCCGGCCGCCGGGTTTTCTTCCTCCCCCGCCACGGCCGGGGTCATCGCATCCTCCCGCACGAATTGAATCACCGCGCGAACATCTACGCGCTGCGTTCGTTAGGCGTGCGCTGGATCATTTGCGTGACCGCGGTTGGCAGCCTCCAGGAAAACTACGCGCCCCGCGATATCGTCCTCCCCACGCAGTTTTACGACCGCACGAGCCAGCGCGCCGAGCACACCTTCTTCGGGCACGGCATCGCCGCGCACATCGGCTTTTCCGATCCCATCTCCAGCCCGCTCCGCCAGCTCATCGCTCATTCCGCGAGTTCGTTAGGCGTGAAGTATCACAACGGCGGCACCTACGTGAACATGGACGGCCCCGCCTTTTCCACCCGGGCCGAATC
>JBPCRH010000361.1:0-3922 GCA_050997075.1 Chthoniobacterales bacterium | reverse complement strand
GGTGGCATCGTGATTGCGATGTTCCTGCCGATCTTCAAGCTGAACGAAGTAGTTTCGCAGAGCAAAAGCTAGGGAGAAGCTTGCTCGGTGGAAAGGGAGGGCGGTCCGCAAGGGCCGCCCTCTTTATTTCCCTTTCCCTACTTTAATCTTACACCTGCACTTACACTTACACTTCGACATCAGGGAGGAGTGTAAGTGTAAGTGTAAGATTAAAGTTATCTGTTGCGATGCTCTGGCGTCGCCTCCCCGACTTCCGGCCGGTAAACCGCGTTCCCGGTGACCTGCTCGACCCGCGAATACATCTCGAAATAGATCCGCTCGATCGCCGTTGCGGGATCTTCCATCATCATGTTCTCCTTGATCTTGCTCGCATAGATCGGGAACGAAAACGGCGAGATCACCGGCAACTCGCGCAGTTTCCAATCAAAGGTCGGCACGCCGGCGAGAAACTCGTAGGCCGTATCCGCATCGAGAAAAGTGTGGGTCGCCTGGCGATACGCTTCTTCGAGCAGCGGATGATCCGGCTCGTGCTGCTCGAGAACGCGGAAGAGCACTTCGCTGCTCCAACTTAGTTGCCGCGGCTTCCGTTCCCGTCCCGGCAAATTGCGCGGCACCATCAAACCGGTCTGCGCGACGCCGCGAAACTGCCACTTCACCAGTTCCGACCCGCGCAGCGCGGCGTGCAAATCTTCTTCCGCTTCGCCGCGGCGGAAAAGCGATTGCCACTGCGCCAGCGGCAACTCTTGGAAGCGCCGGAGCGTCAGCAGGAAACCGTAATCATCGATCGTGACGAGGGCGTTGCCGCCAATCCGTTCCTGCACCCGCCAGGCGATGATGCGCGAGAGGGCGTCGTTCGCGCTCCTTCCGATGAGCGCGTGGAAGAAGTAATGCGAATGCTCGTCCTCGCGATAGAGCTCGATGAGAAACTTCCGCCCCGCCGGGATTTCCGAGATCGCGAGCTGGGCGCGGAAGAATTCAGCGATCGGCCGGGCATTCGCGAGGGAGATTTGATAAGTCTCTACGAGCCATTCGATGGCTGCGTCATCCGTCGTTTCGCGCAGACGGCGATCGAGCTCGCTTCGCAACGTTTTCATCGCGTGCGCGAGCCCGGAAGTGAGCGGCATCTTCGCCGCGTTCCAGCGCGGGATGGTCGGCAAGTGCCCATCGGCGCGTTCGACGTAGGCCTCTTGCACACCGGTCTCGATCAGCCTGACAACCCGGCCGCCGAGCACAAAAAGATCGCCCTGATTGAGCTGCTTGATGAAGCCTTCCTCGACCGAACCAAGCCGGCGCCTTCCGAGCAGAACACTGACGTAACCTTCCGAGACAATCGTCCCGATATTGAGCAGAAACTCCCGCGCGACCCGCGGATGAGCGAGCGAGATCAGGCCATCGTCATCGATTGCGATCTTGCCGAACAAGCCCGCGTATTGCCGCTGCAAAGAAGCGCCCCCGCCGGCGAGATACTCGAGGACGTGATCAAACTCCTCGCGTTCCAGTTCCCGAAAAGGAAAGGCGCGCCGCACGATCGCGAACGCCTCATCCGCCGCGAGCGGCCGGAGTGCGGCCATCCCGACGATGTGCTGCGCGAGGACGTCATTGGGCTGGGCGAGGATTTTGATCGGATCGAGCGCGCGTTGCCTAACGAGTAAAGCCGTCGCGGTCGCCTCGACGAGGTCGTTAATGTTCGTGGCCACGAGCACGCCGTGGCTGGTCTTGTTCAGCGAATGCCCCGAGCGCCCGATCCGCTGGATCGCGCGCGAGACCCCTTTCGGCGTCGCCACCATGACCACAAGGTCGACCGCTCCGATATCGATTCCCATCTCCAAGCTGGTCGAGCAAACGACCGCGCGTAGCTCGCCATCTTTGAGCCGGTCTTCCACCTCCAGACGGACACTGCGATCGAGCGAGGCGTGATGGATCTCGATCCGGTCGGCGAGATCGGGCAGGAGTTCCTTCAAACGCAAACCGATCTGCTCCGCGGCCGAGCGCACGTTCGTGAAGACGAGGACCGATTGTTTTGATCGAATCAGCTCGGCCAGTTCCTCATAGAGCCGCACGCCGGTGTAGCCCGCCGGCGGATAGGGCTTGCGCCGGATCGGCGAAAAGACTTCCACTATCGAGTCCCTTTCGATCCTCGCCTCGGCGATCCGGCAGGGCCGCTCGCCACCGGCGAGGAACCTGCCGAGTAGTTCCAAAGGCGCCGCCGTCGCGGAAAGCCCGACGCGGCAAAGGGGGCCGCTGTAGACGTTTCGCTCTGCGAAACGCGGGGGTGACGCTTTTGCACTGTCGTTAGGTCGAGCCGCGATCGGTTCAACTCCCGCGCCTCCCAGAGGGAGGCGTCGACAGAGCTCTTCGAGCCGCTCCAGCGAGAGCGCGAGATCGACCCCGCGTTTGTTCCCGGCGAAGGAATGCAACTCATCGACGATAACGAAACGGCAATTCGTGAGGCCAAGCGCATAGCTCTCTTGCGCGAGCATGACGGCAAGGCTTTCCGGCGTCGTCACCAGAAACGGCGTTGGCTTGCGCCGGAACTTGGCGCGCTTACTCGTGCTCGTGTCACCCGTGCGCACATGAACGAGCAGCTCCTTCTCGAGGCCCATCCCGGCGATCGGCGCGCGCAGGTTTTTCCCGATGTCGTAGGTGAGCGCGCGGAGCGGCGAGACGTAAAGACAGCGCACGCCTAACGACAACGGCCCGTCGTCCAACTCCCGCAGGAGCGCGTCGAAAATCCCGAGGAAACCCGCGAGCGTCTTGCCGCTGCCGGTGGGTGAGGTGAGCAGAATGGTTTCGCGCGCGAGGATCGACGGCACGCAGCGCAGCTGCGCGTCGGTAAACTTCCCGTAAGTCGCGCGGAACCACTTGGTGAGCCGCGGATGAAGGCGCGCGAAGAGCTTTTCGTTCGTCAGCGCGGGCGCGGGTTCCACGCCCCAACTTCACCGCCGGCGGGCCAGCCGTCGAATCGGCCGACCGTGTGCGAGTGCGTCTTGCGCAAAGCGGAGAATTTGTGGCATTCTCGCTGCCGCAATGAAATCCGGTTTCCTCCTTTTCCTCCTCCTGCTCAACGTTTCCGTCAGCCTCGCGGAGTCACCACCAGTCCCCGCGCGCAGGCTGAAGGACCTCCATGACTTCCCACTCGTGGAAGCGCGGCGGATGCTCCCGAAAGCGCTGGCCCGGTCGCTCGAGATTTCGCCCGTCGAAGCCTGGGTGGTGGCCCGAGCGCACCTTTACAGCGGCAAACCGGCGGCCACGAAGATCATTCACGCGGAAGCCGATGGCGCCTACGACCCGTTGATCATGGCCCTCGCCGACCAATATCAGACGTCCGGCGGCGACACCACCGAAACCCGGATTGCCGCCGATACCCTCACTTTCAATCTCGTCGTCTTCACGCTCAAAGCTGGCAAGATGGCCATCCTCATCCCGCACAGCGACGACGCTCGCTACGGAGGATTTTACCAGACCGGAGACGCGTGGATCGGGATTTACAAGGACGGCAAATGGACTCAGGTAAGTCACCCGCAAAAGGACCGGCGAAGGCGCTGAGTCGTTAGGCTATTTCCGACTTTGGACCGGAGTCGGGCTTTGGTTGCGCCACGATTCCCTAGTGCGGCATGATATTTACCTGGCTTCTTCTCCTCGTCCCGCTCGCGCTCGGGCTGCATTATTTTCTGCACCTCGGGCCGCTCTGGACTTTCCTCGCCGCCATCCTCGCGATCGTGCCGCTCGCGGAATGGATCCGGCGCGCGACCGAACAACTCGCCCATCGCGCCGGCTCCGCGATTGGCGGCCTGCTTAATGTCACCTTCGGGAACACCGCCGAACTCATCCTCGCGCTTTTCGTGCTCAGCACCGGCAACACCAGCGTCGTCAAAGGCCAGATCACCGGCTCGATCATCGGCAATAGCCTGCTCGGACTCGG
>JBPCRH010000358.1:0-6390 GCA_050997075.1 Chthoniobacterales bacterium | reverse complement strand
GAGCGTAGCGGAGTCGAGGGATCCCGCCGGGTTTCCGGGAAGGTTTCGCGCGGGCGCTTCCCGTTTGCCCCACCGGATCCCTCGACTGCGCCGCGCTCCGCTCAGGATGACCGCGTTCTTTAACGTTCTCCAAATGCCCGAATCTCGGCGGCAAGGATAATGCCGACCGCGCCCGTTGCCCTCACCATCGCCGGCTCCGATTGCAGCGCCGGCGCGGGTCTCCAGGCCGACCTGAAAACCTTCAGCGCGTTCGGCGTTTATGGGCTGACCGCGGTCACCTGCGTGGTCGCGGAAGTGCCGGGCAAAGTCGGCCGCATCCAGGCGGTTGAGGCACTAAATGTGCGCGAGCAACTCGAGCTTTTGCTCGCGAATTTCCCCGTCGCCGCGGTCAAGACGGGACTCCTCTTGTCGCCCGCGATCGTCGAGCTGGTCGCGGAGATTTTTAGTGCCCTTGCCGCTCAGAAAATCCCGCTCGTGGTCGATCCCGTGATGGTCGCGACGAGCGGCGAC
Source organism: Chthoniobacterales bacterium (assembly GCA_050997075.1). Taxonomy (GTDB): domain Bacteria; phylum Verrucomicrobiota; class Verrucomicrobiia; order Chthoniobacterales; family UBA10450; genus Palsa-1392. The sequence goes on along the minus strand of JBPCRH010000358.1, from coordinate 5,880 downwards.
GTGCTCCTGCAACCGGAGGCGGTGGCGATCTATCGCGCGCGCCTTTTCCCTCTCGCCACCCTGGTCACTCCGAACATGGCCGAGGCGGCCGCGCTCACCGGTCTACCGGTGCGAAATCTCGCCGAGATGCGCGCGGCCGGAGAAAAATTGCAGACGGAATTTGGCACTAAAATTCTCCTCAAAGGCGGGCACCTCGGCGGCGCGCAGGCGATCGATCTGCTCTTCGACGGCGCGGAAGTGAAGGAGTTTAGTGCTCCCTACGTCGCGGGCGTGACCACACACGGAACCGGTTGCACCTATTCCGCCGCGATCACCGCCGGACTCGCGCACGGACTCGCTCTGCCGGACGCGATTGCACGCGCGAAGGAGTTCGTTAGTCGCGCGATCGCCGCGCATTTCACCTGGCCGAATTCGTTAGGCGCAATCCACGCGCTCAATCATTCGCCGGAGCCGCGTCCGTCGACTTCGTCCACGCCTCCTCCCTGAGCGCGGCGAGGGCGGCGGCCGTTTCCGCCTGCTTTTTGCTCCGGCCCGTTCCCTCTCCGAGCAACTGCCCTTCCCAGAACACGCGCACGGAGAAAGTCCGCTCATGCTCGCGCCCTTCCTGCGCGACCAGCTCGTAAACCGGGCTCCGCGGGGAGATCGATTGCAGGCGCTCCTGGAGCTGTCCTTTCGGGTTCATCTCGAGCGGTTCCTCCTCGAGCCGGCCGAGCTCCTCTGCCATCTCCGCGAGAATAAAACGCCGCGCCGGCTCGATCCCGCCATCGAGAAAGATCGCGCCGAGCAGAGCCTCGAAAGCATCCGCCAGATTCGACGGACGAATCCGGCCGCCGCTCGCTTCCTCCCCCCGCCCTAACAATAAGTGACTTCCCAAATCGATCTTCCGCGCATGCGCCTCAAGCGAAGAGCGCGAGACGAGGCGGGCGCGCCGAATCGTCAGGCGCCCCTCCCCCGCTTCCGCGAAAAGCCCGAAGAGATGCTCCGTGATCACGAGCTGGAGGACGGCGTCGCCGAGAAATTCAAGCCGCTGATTATCGAAATGCGCGCGTTGTTTTTCGTGGCGCACACTCGGATGCGTCAGCGCTTCGGTGAGCAGCTGCGGATTCTGGAACTGGTGCGGGATGCGCTCTTCAAGTGGATGCACGGCGCAACCCTCGTTAGGGCTTGCGCCCCGGTTGTTTCGCGTAGACGCCGATCGACGTAATCACGTCGACCGCCCGCTGCGCCACGGCATCGTGCAGCGGCGGCTTCTCGCCCCGCGCGCGCCGTTGTTGCCGGTCCTGCATCGCCTCGATCTCCGGATTCGTCCCGGCCAGCAGCGCCGCCTCGTTCAGGTGCGGCCGATCGTCCTCGAACACGAATGGACTCATTCCTTTACTCAGGCTTTGCGCGAAGATTTCGTGCTTGGCCCCGGGCGCCAGCGCGACCGCGATATCCGGCCGCACGCGCCGCGGAAACGCACCGCTCTGCTCGGGCAGGACCGCTTCGGTCACGGCCACGCGGAGCACCATTCCATCCGCGAGCGCGAGCTCGGAAAAATCGACCGCAGCGCCGGCGGTCGCTTCACCGATGAGGATCGCCCGGGCGCGCGCGCGCAGGACGCTGGCGAGGACTTCGGCTGCGCCAATTGTCTCGCCATCGATCAGGACGCAAAGGAACCCGGAGTAACTCGGACTGCGATCGGAGGTGAAGGTGCGCGTGGCTGTCGGCGCCGGCCCGCGCACCGCGAAAAGTTCGGCGCCGCGCGCGACGAAACGCTGCGCAAATTCCGCCGCCAGCGCAAAGTCGCTGCTCATCTCCGCCGCGCGCAGGTCGAGGATAATGGCGTCGACTTTTTTGCCCGCGAAAATGCGAAGCGCGTCATCGAGGGCGCCGAGGTCACTCTTGCGCAAGCCCCCGGGCCGCAGGTAGCCGATGTGATCGGCGATGATGTCGCGCGCGAACGGCGCGGACGCTGCGGCCGGCGGACTTTTAGCCGCGAGAGTGACACCGCGCCCGAGACGATCGATCAGCCCGGCGAGCGTGGCGCGATCGACCGCCGCGGCGTCGAGCGTGCCGGCGCCGACGTAATTTTTCCGGATGAACTCGAGCGCCCGCGCGAGGTCGGCCGGCGGAAGGTCGTCGAGCGGTTCGGCCGACCGAATGGCGGTGGGAGAAGGCGTCGGCTTGGCCGCGACGACCGGCGTCGCGGAAGGAGTTGCCGCGCGGGCACACGCCACGCCGAGGAGGATCGTTAGGCTAACGCTCAGTGCGGGACGCAACATCGGTCGCGGCGACGTTAGCCGGGAGCGCGGCAAGAGCAATATCGCGCCGGTAGTGGCAGCCTTCGAAGTCGATTTTGCGCACCGCAGCGTAGGCGAGGTCGCGCGCCGTCGCGAGATCGGCGCCGAGCGCGGTCACGGCGAGAACGCGCCCGCCGCTGGTGACGACGTGGCCGTTCTTCGCACGAGTGCCGGCGTGGAAAACGTGCACATTCTCCATCTTCGCGCACTCCTCGAGGCCGCTGATTTTTTTGCCGGTCTCGATCTCGCCGGGGTAACCCGCGGAAGCCATCACGACGGTCACCGCCGGTCGCGGGTCGAGCTCGATCACGACTTCGTCGAGCCGTCCGTCGATTGTTTTCTCGAGAATCGGGAGGAGATCGCCGCGCAGGCGCGGAAGGATGACCTGCGTCTCCGGGTCGCCGAAGCGGCAGTTAAATTCGAGCACGCGCGCCGTGTCTCCCGAGATCATGAGACCCGGGAAAAGGAGTCCGTTGAAGTGCAGCTTTTCCTCGCGTAAACGTTTCAGCAGCGCCTTCAAGATCTTCTCGTCGAATTGCTTTTCGAGGTTCTCATCCCACGCCGCGGCTGGACTGTAGGCGCCCATCCCGCCGGTGTTCGGACCCTCGTTTCCGTCGCGCAGGCGCTTGTGATCGCAGGCCGTGCCGAGCAGCCGGTAGGTGTCGCCCGCGACAAGCGCGTGGAGCGAACATTCCCAGCCCTCGAGGAATTCCTCCACGAGAATGCGTTCGCCGGCCGGGCCGAAACGCTTTTTGTCGATCATGTCGTAGATCGCTTCGCGCGCGCTTTCTGCGTCCGGTGCGATCACGACGCCTTTGCCGGCGGCGAGCCCGTCGGCCTTCACGACCACGGGATAGCGCAATTTCTCGACGAAGCGGCACGCCTTTTTCGTCTCGTCGAAGGCGCCGGCCATCGCCGTCGGCACGCCCGCGCCACGCATGATTTGTTTCGCGAAAACCTTCGAGGACTCAAGCCGCGCGGCCGATTGATTGGGCCCGAAGACGCGCAACTTTTCCGCGGCGAAAGCATCGACGAGTCCCGCGGCGAGCGGGTCGTCCGGCCCGACGACGGTGAGGTCGATCCGGTTTTCCTGCGCGAAACGCCGGAGCCCGGAGATGTCGTGCGCCGGAATGGGAACGTTCTCGCCGAGCGTGCTCGTCCCGCCGTTCCCCGGGGCGAAGAAGAGCTGCTCGACGTCAGGCGATTGTTGGAGTTTCCAGGCAAGAGCGTGTTCGCGGCCGCCGCCGCCGATGATTAAAAGTCGCATGCTGTCGAAAGTTAGTGCTCGGGAGAATTCGCTGGGGACGGAATCCGCAACCGTAACCTATCGTTCGTCGAAAACGACTTAGTTGCCTGGCTGGGGGAACGCGTCGGCGCGAGAATTAGCGGGCGCGGGATGCTTGCCAAGCAGGAAATACCAAAAAAGCGCGAAAAGTTTTAGTGCCTCTGGCATGGCCATACCTCCCGAATGGAAGGTTACTCTCCGGTTGCGCCCATGGCCACCTGCCCTTAAATGGGACCTGCATGGCCGCCTCTTCCAAAGCATCCGCTTCCGTCATGAATCCCGGTTGTCTCTCCCGCGTGGTGCTCGATCGGATCGCGGATAAATGGACCGCCCTGATCATTTACGTCCTCGCCAACGGCACGCATCGCTACGCCGTGCTCCGGCGCGAAATCGGCGGCATCTCGCAGAAGATGCTCACGCAAACTCTGCGCAGTCTGGAGCGCGACGGACTTGTCCAACGCAAGGTTCACCCGGTTGTGCCGCCGAAAGTGGAATACTCGCTCACCCCGCTCGGGCGGACCTTGATCGAGCCGCTTCGAGCGATCTGCAGTTGGTCGGAAAAGCATCTGCCGCAGTTGCAGGCGAACCGGTCCAAGGCCCGCCCGGTCGCACCCGCCGCGCGCCCGACTTAATCGCGACAGATTTTCCGGGCCATGCATCAAGTCGAGCCGATCCTTCTGGTTCTTCTCTTCGTCGCTGCGCTCGTCATCATCGCGAATAAAGTCGCGGTGCCCTACCCGGTGGTGCTCGTGCTCGGCGGGCTCGCGCTCAGCTTCGTGCCGATCCTGCCGGTGATCCGGCTCGATCCGGAGTTGGTCTTCTTTCTCTTTCTCCCGCCGCTGCTCTATCCGGCGGGACTCTTTACTTCCTGGCGCGATTTCCGGCGGAACCTGCGCCCGATTTTGTTCCTCGCGATCGGGCTCGTGCTCCTCACCATGACGGTCGTCGCGTGGGTCGCGCATTCGTTCGTCGTCGGGCTGCCCTGGGCCGCGGACTTCGCCCTCGGCGCGATCGTCTCGCCGCCCGATGCCGTGGCCGCAGAGGCGATCGTGAAACGGCTCCGCGTGCCGTTGCGGATCGAGGCAATCCTCGAGGGCGAGGGTCTGGTCAACGATGCGACCGCCCTCGTCGCTTATCAGTTTGCCGTCGCCGCGATGGTGACCGGACACTTTTCGTTAGGCGCAGCGAGCGGGCGTTTCCTGCTCGTGGGGTTTGGCGGAGTCGGGCTCGGGCTCGTGGTGGGTCTCGGGATGCGCTGGGTGCAGCGACAACTAAACGATCCGCCGGTCCAGATCACGATCTCGCTCCTCACTCCGTTCGCCGCTTACCTCCTCGCCGAACGCGCCGGCGTCTCCGGCGTGCTCGCCACCGTGACCGCAGGTGTATATCTCGGCTGGCACTCGACGGCACTGCCCGCGCGGACGCGTCTCCAAGCCCAGGCGTTCTGGGAGATGATCGCGTTTTTGCTCAACGGTTTCATCTTCGTCGTCATCGGCTTGCAGCTCCCGGAGATCCTGCACAACCTCAGTCAAGAACCCTTCGCGCGCCTCGTCGGCTACGCGTTGCTCATCAGCGCCACGGTCGTGCTCGTCCGAATCGCGTGGGTTTTCCCCGCGACTTATTTGCCGCGCTGGTTCAGCAAAAAAATGCGCGAGCGCGATCCGGCGCCGCCTTGGCAACACAGCGTTCTCATCGCCTGGGCGGGCATGCGCGGGGTGGTCTCGCTCGCGGCCGCGTTTTCGCTCCCGCTCGTGCTCGATGACGGCCGGGCTTTTCCCGGCCGCAGCTACATCCTTTTCCTCACTTTTTGCGTCATCCTGACGACACTGGTTTTCCAAGGCCTGACCCTGCCCATCCTGATCCGGCGCCTGCACATCGAAGACGACGGCGCGGTCGATCGCGAAGAACGCCAGGCTCGGTTGACGGCGAACGAAGCCGCGGTCGATTTCATCGAAGCACGGGCGCTCGCCGAGCACATGCCGGAGGAAGTGATGGTGCGCGTGCGAGCGGAATACTGCTATCGCATTGCGCAGTTGGAAGCCTGCGCCGACGACCGCGAAAATCCGGGCGGCGACGTCGCCACCCCGGTCTACCAACAACTGCAATACGGTGCGCTCGGCGTGGAACGGCGCACCATCATCGCCCTGCGCAACTCCCACCAGATCAACGACACCGCCCTCCGCCACATCCAGCGCGACTTGGATCTCGCCGAGGCGCGGCTGACGGGGGATTAGTTTCCCGGCAATTTTGTTCTTGCTTAAGTTCGCCTGGCGGGAGCAAACCATTGCTCATGAAAAATAAAACCCTCAGGAT
>JBPCRH010000173.1:0-4594 GCA_050997075.1 Chthoniobacterales bacterium | reverse complement strand
TCTCCGCTTTGCAGCATGGCGGTGAGGAGGTTTTGGAATTCAGGCGTGGTCATGGCGGAGCGCGACGGCATTTCTGTTGCAGGAATTGTTCCATTCGCCCGGGCAAATCGCGCGCCCTTGCGATTTGCGGGGCGGCCTCTATTTAAAGGCATGTCCGAACACAAAATGACGCTCACCTGGAAGCGCGCGACGCCCGACTTCGAATACAAAACCTACAACCGCGATCACACCTGGAGCTTCGATGGCGGCCACGAAATGACCGCGACCGCGGCGCCGGCTTACCTCGGCAATCCCGATCACGTCGATCCCGAAGAAGCCTTCGTCGCCGCGCTCTCCAGTTGCCACATGCTCACCTTTCTCGCCGCCGCCTGTAAGAAGAAATTCCTGCTCGAGGAGTATGTCGATAACGCCGTCGGCCACATGGAGAAGAACGCCGAGGGCAAACTCGCGATCACCAAGGTGGAGCTGCATCCGGAGTTGAAATTCTCCGGCGACAACCAGCCGAGCGAAGCAGACATCGAGGCCATGCATCACTTCGCGCACGAAAATTGTTTCATCGCGAACTCGGTGAAGACCGAAGTGACGGTCGCGAAGTAGCGGAGAAGTTTTTTGGCCACAGATTGACACAGCTTTTCACAGTAGGGAAAAGCCGAAGTCGACTTCCTAATCTGTGTTCCATCTGGGTTGATCTGTGGCTTTTTTCTATGAGTTCTGACACCCAGCGGATGGAGAAGATCGTCAGCCTTTGAAAGCGGCGCGGTTTCATTTTCCAGGCGAGCGAAATCTATGGCGGTCTCAACGGCGTCTGGGATTACGGCCCGCTCGGGGTCGAGCTAAAGCGGAATGTAAAGGACTACTGGTGGCGCACGATGGTGCGCGAGCGTGACGACGTCGTCGGTCTCGATGGCGCGATCCTTACGCATCCCGCCGCGCTCAAGGCAAGCGGGCACGTCGACACCTTCAGCGATCCGATGGTGGATTGCCGCACCTGCAAGGCGCGGCTGCGCGCCGATCAGTTGCCGGAAAAAGGGGGCGCCCCGCAGTGCCCGGTTTGCGGTGGCAAAGACCTCACCGAAGCGCGCCCGTTCAACCTCATGTTCTCGACCCAGATGGGTGCCTCGGCCGATCCCGATTCGATCGCCTACCTCCGCCCGGAAACGGCGCAGTCGATCTTCGTGCAGTTCAAGAACGTCCTCGATACCGCGCGCAAAAAGCTACCCTTCGGCATCGCGCAGATCGGGAAAGCGTTTCGGAACGAGATCAACCCGCGGAACTACATCTTTCGCTCGCGCGAGTTCGAGCAGATGGAGCTGGAATATTTCTGCCGGCCGGAGCAAGGCGCGGAGCTGCTCGATTACTGGCTCGAGGAGCGGCTGAAGTATTACGAGAACATCGGGCTGCCGCGCGAAAAGCTGCACGTCCTCACCGTCCCCGACGCCGATCGCGCTTTTTATTCCAAGGGCACCTACGACATCGAATACGATTTTCCGTTTGGAAAACAGGAACTCGAAGGGGTCGCCTATCGCACCGACTACGATCTCACCCAGCACCAGAAGGCGAGCGGCAAACCGCTCGATTATTTCGACGAAGAAACCAAACAGCGCTTCACCCCGCATGTGATCGAGCCCAGCGCGGGCGTCGATCGGACTGTCCTCGCGCTCCTCTGCGAAGCCTTTGCCGAAGAGACCGTGACCGATGAGAAGGGCAAGAGCGAAACCCGCATCGTTCTGCGCTTTCATCCCCGGGTCGCGCCGATCAAGGCCGGTATCTTTCCGCTCCTGAAAAACAACGAGCAACTGGTCGCGAAAGCGCGTGAAGTGCAGGCCGCCCTCCGGCCGTTCCTGAACGTCTTCTACGATGAAACGGGCGCGATTGGGCGGCGCTACCGGCGCCAGGACGAGGCCGGCACACCGTTCGGGATCACGATCGATTTCGAGTCGTTAGGCGAACGCGACGAGACCTTGCGCGACACGGTCACGCTGCGGCATCGCGATAGCATGGAGCAGGAACGCGTCCCGATCGCCGAGTTGCGCGCGCGGCTGCTCAGCGCCATCACCTAGTCATCCCGAGCGGAGCCGGAGGCGCAGTCGAGGGATCCCGATGTTTTAGGGAAAGCTCCCGGCAACGAAACTTCCCGGTTGCGCCACGGGATCCTTCGACTTCGTTGCGCCACGCTCCACTTCGCTCAGGATGACACGGGAAGACTTCCGCGCATACGGCCTGGCAAAACCGGGGGCGACGAATCAAGCCGCGGGCGACGGCCCGCGAGTCATCACGATCCTGGCGCGGTAGTGCAGAGGGGCCGAGGCGCCGGAGGCCGACGCGGAGGACGATTCCCGGCGCACCGTGCTCCCTCGCCAGGAGGATTGGCCGGGGCGCGCTATTCGCGGATGCCCTGCTTCAATTCCCAGACCCGTAACGCCGCCAGGAGCAGACTCTTGGTGCGCGTCAGCGTGCCGACGGCCGGGCGGGGGGCGTCATCGCCGGTCGCCTTGGGCGCTTTGTTTTTTTTGGTTTTGCTTCCTGCCTTTTTCTTCGGCAAGCGCCGTATGTTTGCCTGGTTCACCTTGAGATCACCCCCTGTTGCTATAGGACCCATAATTGTGGTCCCTCTCTAGCAGCTTCCCTGCCAGATCCGCTCGACCCTCATTTCCGGATGCAATTCGTCCTCCGGAAAAGCGCTTGTGCCTCCGCCCTTCTTCGGCGAATTCATCCCCGTTATGGCTGACCGAAAACTGGGTTGTCTCAGCATTTCCTTGTTCGTTGCGCTCTGCTTGAGCGTCCTCCTGAACCTCGTTCTGATGTTCGTGGCGGTCCGGCGTTTCCAGACCGCGGGCGGGGAAGTGGAATACCGTCCACGCTTTAACGAAATGGTCGTCGAGCACGGGCGGCGCGATGGCGGCAAGATCGCGGTCATCACCCTGCGTGGGCTGATCAGCACCGGCGTCGGCGGCAATGTCGGCGACTCGATGGTCGACGACCTGCGCTGGCAACTGCAGCAGGCGCGCGACGACGACGATGTCCGCGCAGTCGTGCTCGAGGTCGATTCGCCTGGCGGCGAGGTGACAGCTTCGGATATGATTTATCATGCGGTGGTGCAGACGCGGGCGCGCAAACCGGTTGTGGTTTACATGGAATCCCTTGCGGCCTCGGGCGGTTACTACGTTTCCTGCGGCGGCAAATATTTGATGGCGAATGAGACCAGCATCACCGGCAGCATTGGCGTCATCATCCAGACGCTGAACTACGAGCAGCTATTCAATAAAATCGGGCTCGCCTCGGTTGTTTTTAAGAGCGGGAAATTTAAGGACATGCTGAACGGCGCGCGCCCGATCACGCCGGAGGAGCAAGCTTATATTCAGAGCTTCGTGATGAAGACCTACGAGCAGTTTCTCGGCGTCGTGGCGAAGGAGCGAAACCTTCCCGCCGACCAGCTCCGCAACGGCATCGCCGACGGCCGCATTCTCTCTGGCCGCGACGCGCTCGAGAATAAGTTGATCGACGGCCTCGGCCAGATTGAAGACGCCTACGCGAAGGCCAAGGAACTCGGAAACGCGCGCGACGCCAAGGTCGTCAAATACGGTCCGCCCTTCAGTCTCGGGCGCGTCTTCCGCATGCTCACGAAAGCCGGTGACAACAAAATCGAGCTCCAGCTTCCCGGCCAGCTCAGCCCACAATTGCAGAGCGGGCGCGCCTATTTTCTGCCCAGCTTCTACGCTCCGTAGCACCGCGGCAGCCCGATGTTCGACAGCCTGATCAACACGCTGCTCGTGGTCGCGGCGCTTTACGTTTACATCGCGCTTTTCCGCCAGGTCGCGGTCCGGCAGGCGGACGGGGCGGCCTCGTTAGGCGAGAAACAATTCGGCTGGCCCGAAGTGGTGGCCGCTGCCCTCCTCGTCGGCTGGTTTAGCCTGAATGTCGTCGCCTCGCTGCACGCGGAACAGACGACCACCTTCCGCGCCCGGGACCTTTTCCTGACCGGCGCTTTTTCCCTCGCGGTCCTGCTCGTGCTCACCGCGCTCCTCCAGCTCCGTGGCTTCAGCGTGGTCTCGTTAGGCGGATTTTCCCGCCTCAGTTTTGGCCGAATCGTCAGCACTGCGGCGGTCCTGCTTTTCGCGGCTTACCCGCTGCTCTTCGTGGCCGATGAAATCTCGCGTTGGCTCATCGGCGGCGGCTCTAGCCGGCAGCAAATCATCGAGATGTTCACCGGCTCGGAGACGATTCAGCAGCGCATACTCATCATCGTCCTCGCGATCGTGATCGCGCCGCTGACCGAGGAATTCATCTTCCGCTTTTTCCTTTACGGCGTGCTCAAGCGCTACTTCGGCCGGGGCGCGGGGCTGACCTTGAACGCGCTCCTCTTCGCGGCCGTACATGTGCATCTGCCGAGCTTTGGGCCGCTCTTTCTCCTCGGCAGTTGCCTCACCCTCGCCTATGAATGGAGCGGCTCGATCCTCGTGCCCATGACGATGCACGCGCTCTTTAATTTCCTCACGCTTTCCGCGCTCGCCTTCCCGAATCTTCTTCCGCAATGAAGCTGCGCGAGCTCGGCGAAGATCGGCTCGTGGCCGCTCTGGTCGCGGACCTGCGGACC
>JBPCRH010000015.1:0-3849 GCA_050997075.1 Chthoniobacterales bacterium | reverse complement strand
GGCCGATCGACACTTTCAAAAAGTACTTCCAGCCGGCGTTGCAGTTACTCTACCAACAAAGTAACCCAGCGCCGCTCGAATTCGGAATCGGTTACCGTTGGAGTCGTAAGGAATCGACCCTCATCGTGGCGAAGCGCAAAGCAACGGAGCTGACCCCGCCTAACGAGGCCGAAGAATAAGTCGCCACGGTCATCCCGAGCGGAGGGCAGCGGAGTCGAGGGATCCCGTGACGCAGACGGGAAGCCTGACTGCGAAATGTTCGCGGCGACGCTTTTACGAAACGCCACGGGATTCTTCGACTGCACTGCGCTCCGCTCAGGACGACCGCAGGTTGGCGCTGCGCCTGGCTCCTCGGTGGCCGGCGTTACTCGTAGCGGAGCGCTTCAATCGGATCGAGCCGGGAGGCTTCACGCGCGGGATAAAAGCCGAAGAAAATCCCAACCGCTGCGCTGACGAAAAACGCCGCGACGATCGACGGGATCGAAATCAAAGTCGGCCAATGCGCGACGACGGAGAGCAGCCGCGAAGTGCCGAGCCCGAGCAGAATGCCGATGATACCGCCGATCGCGCTCAGGGTGACGGCCTCGATCAGGAACTGCGTGAGGATGTCGCGGCCATGCGCGCCGACGGCGAGGCGCACGCCGATCTCGCGCGTCCGCTCGGTCACGCTCACGAGCATGATGTTCATGATCCCGATCCCGCCGACGATGAGCGAGACGCTGGCAATCGCGCCTAACAACAGAGTCATAACGCGCGAAGTAGCGGTCGCGGTCTCGGCGATTTCCTGCTGGTTGCGCACGGTGAAATCGTCGTCGCGCCCGGGGCGGATGTTGTGGCGCTGACGAAGGAGCGCGGTGATTTGTTGCTGCGCGGGCGCAAGGTCGTTAGGCGAGGCGACCTGGACGTTGATCCCGCGCAAGGTGGTGCCGCCGACGACGCGCTTCATCGCGCTCGTGTAGGGCATGATGACGATGTCGTCCTGATCGGTTCCCTGCGGGCTGAGTCCTTTCGGCATGAGCACGCCGGTGACGAGAAAGGGCACACCCTTGATCCGAAGGGTTTGCCCGATCGGGCTGGTGGAACCGAAGATTTGCTTCGCGGTCGTTTGCCCGATGACGCAAACCTTGTTCGCGCTCCGCACATCCTGGTCGGTAAAACTCGCGCCATCGGTTAGCGGCCACTTCCGGATGTCGAAATATTCCGGTGACTCGCCGTAAATGCGGGTGAACCAATTCTGGTTTCCCGCGCTGACCTGCCCGGTGGAAATGACCTCATCGCTGACCGCGACGACGCCGGTGACTTCGCGCCGGATCGCTTCCGCGTCCTCGATTTTTAGCGTCCCCGCACTCCCCCAACCCGTGTGCACGCCACTCGCGGTGACGCTGCCGGAGAAGATGAGGATGACGTTTTCGCCGAGGCTCGCGATCTGCGCTTCGACCTGCGCTTTCGCGCCGTTGCCGATGCTGACCATGGCGATGACCGCGCCGACGCCGATGATGATGCCGAGCGCAGTGAGGACCGAACGCAGCTTGTTCCGGCGGAGCGCACGGAAGGCGATCTTGAGGGTGGAGTAAATTTTCATGCGGACGTTTCGGCTTCGACCTGCTCGTTTAGTTTCCGCGCTTCGTCCGCAGCGGAGAGACGCTGTCGCACCGGGCGATCCTGTTTGATGAGGCCGTCGCGCATGACGATGTTGCGCCGCGCATAGGCCGCAATGTCCGCCTCGTGCGTGACCATAATGATGGTAATCCCGCGCTCGTTCAGTGCTTGAAAAATGCCCATGATCTCGACGCTCGTGCGGCTGTCGAGATTGCCCGTCGGTTCGTCGGCAAGGACGACTTCGGGTTGGTTGATGAGCGCGCGTGCGATCGCGACGCGTTGCTGCTGGCCGCCGGAAAGCTGGCTCGGGTGATGATTCTCGCGGCCACTCAGGCCGACCGCGGCGAGGACCTTGTCGGCGCGCTCGGTCAGTTGCGCACTCGTTAGGCGATGCTGGCCGTAGAGGAGCGGGAGCTCAACGTTTTCCCGCGCGGAGGTGCGCGCGAGCAGGTTAAAACTTTGAAAGACGAAGCCGAGCTTGTGATTGCGAATGTCAGCGAGTTGATCGCGCTCGAGCCCAGAGACGTCGATGCCATCGAGGAGAAAACGGCCGCGCGTCGGGCGATCGAGGCAGCCGAGAATGTTCATGAGGGTTGATTTGCCGGAGCCGCTCGAGCCCATGAAAGCGACAAATTCTCCCGCAGCAATCTCGAGCGAAACGCCGCGGACGGCGTGCACTTCGACCTCGCCGGTGTGGTAGGTCTTGTGGACGCCTTCCAGCCTAACGACGGGGACGGTTTCGCGCGCGGTCATCCCGAGCGCAGCCGAGGGATCCCGTGGCGTTTCGGGAAAGCTCTCGGGCGCGGGCTTCACGGCGGCGCCACGGGATCCCTCGACTACGCTGCGCTCCGCTCGGGATGACTCGGTCGACGCTTCCCCTTTTAGCTCGGACATGGGAGCTCCCTCGCTTCTTTAAAAGCGGCGACGGCCGCCGCTGAAGGGATTGTTCGTGACGCTGTCGTCGGCGGCTTTGCCGATCGCGGCGGTGATCGCCTGGTCGCCTTCTTTCAGGCCGTCGGTCACTTCGGTGAAGATGCCATCGGTCACGCCGGTTTGATTTTCACCGGCTGCGGCGAACCGGATTTGCGGAGGTAAATCGTCTTCTCCACGGAATGGGCGCCGCCTTTCGCTCCCCGCCCGCCACCGCGCCGCGCCTGACCCGCGGCCGGCGCCGCGGAGCTCCCCGGTGCTGCACTCGTCGGCTGAAAACGAAGCGCAGCGTTACCCACTTTGAGAACGTTGTCTCGGTGGGCGACGACGATCGAGACGTTCGCGGTCATGCCCGGTTTCAACTTCAGGTCGGCATTGTTCACTCCGATGACGGTGTCGTAGCTGACGACGTTTTGCACCGTCGTGGGCGCGTTGCGCACCTGCACGACCTGGCCGTGGAAGGTGCGGTTCGGGAACGCGTCGACCGTGAAGTCGACCTGCTGGCCTTTCTCGATCACGCCGACATCGGCCTCGGCGACGTTCGTGTCGATCTGCATCTTCGCGAGGTCGTTGGCGATGGTGAAAATGACCGGCGCGGAAAGGCTGGCGGCGACGGTCTGGCCGACATCGACGCTCCGCGAGATGACGGTGCCGTCGATCGGCGAGGTGATCGTGCAATGATCGAGATCGACCTTCGCGCGATCGAGCGCGCCCTGCTTGATCATGACGTTGGCCTCGGCCTGATGAAGGGTTGCCACCGCCGTGTCGAGCTCGGATTGCGAGGTCGTCTGCTTTTTCACGAGGTCTTCCATTCGTCCGGCGTTGACCTTCGCGAGCTCGAGGCCGGCCTGCGCGTTCTGCATGTCGCCCTGTGCCTGGGTGACGGCGGCCTTGAAGATCGATGGATCGATTTCCGCGATCACCTGGCCGGCTTTGACGTTGGAATTGTAGTCGACGTAAAGCTTGGAGACGTTGCCGGAAATCTGGCTGCCAACCTGCACATTCACGACGGGGTTGAGGGTACCGGTCGCGGTCACGGCCTGGGTGAGCGCACCTTTTACGACCTCGGCCGTGCGGTAGTTGACGTCGCCCGCGGATTCGCGCCGGAGCCACCAAACCGCAGTGAAGACGAAAACGAGGATCAGGCCGAAAAGAAAAACGCGCTTCATCGCTTCGTGGGTTGCATCGGCTCAAGCGCAGCGGCCGTCAAACAGAGTCGCGGCCGAGGCATCACGGTCATCTCGAGCGCAGCCGAAGGAGCCCGCCGAGCAGCCGTGAAGCCCGCAAACAAAAACTTTCCCGAAACACCGCCGGATCCCC
>JBPCRH010000159.1:0-10474 GCA_050997075.1 Chthoniobacterales bacterium | reverse complement strand
ATATGACATATATTGTCTGATGTTATTGGTTATTGGGAAGTTGTTGGGCGTCTTCCCCCCTCTGGCGAAGGTTTCGAGTGGCGGATTTCTTTCGGGGGCGCATTTTCATCGTGTGAATAATTCTGAGGAGTGTTTGACCGACCCACTGGCAGGCGCGGCGCTGGTTTCGCCCGCCGATGCCGCGGAATTCGAGCGCTATTTCGATTTGCGTTGGCGCGTGCTGCGGGCGCCCTGGCAGCAACCTCAGGGATCGGAGCGCGACGACCGCGAGGACGAGAGCATTCATCTGATGGTGCGCGCGGCGAATGGTGACCCATTGGCCGTCGGTCGCCTGCATCTGAACAGCCCGACGGAAGCGCAGGTGCGTTTCATGGCGGTCGATCCGAAGGCCCAGGGTCGCGGACTCGGGAGCATGGTTTTGCGCGCTCTGGAAGAACGCGCCCAACAAGCCGGCGCCCTTCACCTCGTCCTAAACGCCCGGGAAAGCGCGCAGCGATTTTACGAGCAGCACGGTTACCGCGTCGAAGGCCCGGCGGAGCAGCTTTTCGGCGGGATCGATCACTGGAGGATGCGCAAAGATTTCGAGCACTAAAATCGACTGGAGCCTGAGCCGACGCGCTCCGTTCTTGACCCGGCGACGCCGCCAGTTACCCTGCGACTTCCGCGGACACTCCGATCCTTTATGAACAAAACGAACTCTCTCAAAGCTCCCGCATTCTCTGCACTTTTGCTCGTTCTCCTGTTGTCGTTAGGCTGCACGACGGGGGCGCTTGCACAGGCAAACGGCGGTGGGATCCGCGGCGCGATGACTCCGGAGCAATTTAAGGCTGCCGGCTTGGAAAAGTTAACGCCGGACGAACTCTCCAACCTGAACAACTTTCTCAGCCGCGATCGCGAGCAGGCCGTGGCCAAGGCGACGGAAAAAGCCTCGAACCGCGAGAAGCTGCAACTCGTGGTGAGTCGGGTCGACGGGGTCATTACCGAGATCAAGCCGCGCCAAATCATCCGCTTCGAAGATGGCTCGACTTGGAAAGTCGCGCGGACCGATTTTCAATTTCACGGACGCGCCGATCACCCGGCAGCGGCGGCTTTCAAGAGCTTCTTTGGCTGGAAAATGCGGATCGCGAACGTAGCCGAGATTTACGTCGTGCCGGTCAAACACTGATTCAGTGTGCTGCGCTGACGTCGGCTCAGAGGGCGTCTTAGAAAGTCGAGCGTCCTGAAGCGATGAGTCCGCGAATCCCGGAGCATCGCTCTGGCGTTTACTGCGCGCGCGCAGCACGGCTTCCCCCAGCGTCGCGGAGCTTCGCCCTCCAGGTTTTGGCAGCTTTTTAGACGCCCTTTAAGTCGAGCCGCGGTTCGTCGCGTCGGTCGCGAAACGCGGGCGCGCCAGAACGAAGGCGGCATGCGTTGCCTGCGCGGCGCGTTCCAGTTCCTCTTCGGCGACCACGACCGCGATCTTGATCTCCGAGGTCGAGATCAACTGAATATTCACCCCCGCCTCGCCTAACGACGCGAAAAGGCGCGAGGCCACGCCGGCATGCGAGCGCATGCCGATGCCGACGACACTGAGCTTGGCGACACCGCTGATCGCGGTCAGGCCGGTCGCGCCGATCTGCGCGACGAGCGGTTTCAGGATTTTCTCCGCCTGCGCGAGATCATCTTTGTGCAGGGTGAAGGAAAGATCGGTCGTGCTCGTACTAGAGGCGTTTTGCACGATCATATCGACGCTCAGGTTGGCCTCGGAGATGGCGGAGAAAATCTGCCCGGCGCATCCGGGCCGGTCGGGCACGCCGCAGATCGTCACCTTCGCCTGGTTGCGATCGAGACTCACCGCGCGCACGACCACGTCCTCCATGCTCGGCGTCTCTGCTTTCGTCCGGGTACCGGGCGCGTCCTGGAGGCTCGAGCGCACCTCGAAGGCGACTCCAAACTTCTTCGCGAACTCGACCGCGCGCGACTGCATGACCTTCGAGCCGGCACCCGCCATTTCGAGGAGTTCGTCGTAAGAAATCTCGTCGATCTTGGTCGACTCTTTTACTACCCGCGGGTCGCAACTGTGGACACCGTCGACGTCGGTAAAAATCTGGCAGTCATCCGCTTTGAGCGCCGCGGCGAGCGCGATCGCGGTGAGATCGGAGCCGCCGCGACCGAGCGTGGTGATCGCACCCTCCTGGCTCTGGCCTTGGAAACCCGCGACCACGACGATGAAATCTTCCGCGATCAACTCGCGAATCTGGCGCGGCGAGATGTGCGCAATCTTCGCCTTCGTATGCGCGCCATCGGTGACGATGCCGGCGGCCGCGCCGGTCAGCGATACCGCTTTTCCACCGAGCGCGTTCACCGCCATCGCGACGAGTGCGCTCGAGCTTTGCTCGCCGGTCGCGAGCAGCGCGTCCATCTCGCGCGCGCTCGGCTCGGTGGAAGTTTCGCGCGCGAGCTTGATCAGACCATCGGTCACCCCGGCCATCGCCGAGATCACGGCGACGACGTCGTGGCCGGCGCGCTGAGTGGCGAGCAGACGCTCGGCGACGCGCCGGATGCGCTCGGTGCTCCCGACCGAAGTGCCTCCGTATTTCTGAACGATCAAACCCATGATGCCGCGCGCGCCCCGTTTTCTCTATTCTCGGGGCGGTGTCAACCTCGGGTCGCGGCGAGCGCGGCGAGAACCGCCTTTTCGTTAGGCGCGACCGGCGCGGGCGGACGAATGCGAGCACTAAAAATCTCGGGGTCTTTCAGGCCGTGACCGGTGACGGTGCAGACGATGCGACTGCCGTCGGGAATGGCCTCGCCGGAGAAGTGGCCGTCGCTTTTCGTTAGGCAAGCGCGGAGCAGGCCGGCGATCGGCGCGGCACTGGCCGGCTCGACGAAGATCCCTTCGTGCGCCGCGAGCCAGCTCTGCGCGGCGAGAATTTCCTCGTCGCTGACGAGATCGATCAGGCCGCCGGAATCGGCGATGGCAGCATTCGCCTGCGTCCAGCTCGCGGGATTCCCGATCCGGATGGCGGTCGCGATCGTCTCCGGTTTCGCGACGATTTCTCCGTGCACGATCGGGGCCGCGCCGGCCGCATGGAAACCAACCATGAGCGGCCTAACGACTGCTTTCCCTAACCCCGCCCACTCCTGGTAGCCCGCCCAGTAGGCGGTGATATTCCCGGCATTGCCGACCGGCAGCAGGTGAAAATTTGGTGCCTCACCCAGCTCTTCGATGATCTCGAAAGCGGCGGTTTTCTGGCCGGCGATGCGCTCCGGATTGATCGAATTCACGATCGCGAAATCGTCCCGCGCGCAGAGTTGCCTAACGATCTCGAGCGCGTCGTCGAAATTGCCCTCGATCGCCACGACCTGCGCGCCGTAGGCGTAGGCCTGGACCATTTTTCCGCTCGCGATTTTTCCCGCCGGCAGGACGACGGCGCAACCGATCCCGGCGCGCACCGCGTAGGCGGCAGCGGAGGCGGAAGTGTTCCCGGTCGACGCGCAGATGAGCGTCTGCGCGCCGCGTTCGACCGCCTTCGAGACGGCGACGGTCATGCCTCGGTCCTTGAAGGAGCCGGTGGGATTGAGCCCCTCGTATTTCACGAAAACTTCGCAGCCACGGCCGATTTTAGTGCTCAGGCGCGGCGAGAAAATGAGCGGCGTCGCGCCTTCGCCTAACGAGATCACCGGAGTTACGTCGGTCACGGGCAGATACGCGCGATACCGCGCGATCACTCCCCTCCCCGGCCTGCTGTGACTTCCATGCATCGCGAGGGTTCTTCTCCGTGAGCAGGCTCCGCGTCAACTCATCTCCGAGCCCGCCGCGGGTTCCCGCGTTCGTTCCCCTGTAGACGCCTCCCTCTGGGAGGCGCGGGTGTCGGCATCCGGACGCGTCAGAGCCGGCGAACCTTGCTCCCGCGTTTCGCAGAGCGAAACGTCTACATCCGGCCGCGATCCCGCATGGACCGACGTTCGTTAGGCCGTGCTCGTTAGGCTACTTTGGTCCCCGGGCCGGTGCGGCTCCCGGTGCCGGCGAGCGCGAGAATGACGTCGGTCTTGGCAAGGCTGCCGACCAGCCGGTTCATCCCCTCACCCGTCACCACCGGCAGACGTTCACCGAGGTGGCGGGTGAAACGGTCGAGCGCTTCGTTCAGCGAAGCCGAAGGCTGGATCGTGCCGATGTCTTCGCGCAGGATATCGCCGGCGATGACGAGCTCGGCGAGCTCCGGCGCGTTCAGGTAGTTCTTGATGTCGTGGAGCGAGATCGCGCCGATGTAACGCCCGTCGCCTTCCGTGACATAGAGGTAGTTAAATCGGTTCGCGACGAACTTTTCCCCGATCTCGGCAAAGCGCGCGGTCGGCGTGACCGTGAGCGGATCGGGCTTCATCAGGTCGCGCACGTGGAGCTCGGCGAGCTGGTGGCGGTAGTCGCCGGCGCCTTTGCGTTTCAAGGCCTCGCTGTAGATCGAGCGTTTCTCGAACCCGACCGAGGTGTAGTAACCGATGACGCAGGCGAGCATTAGCGGGAGGATGATTTGATAATCGAGTGTCAGCTCGAAAATCATGATGATCGCCATGATCGGCGCATGCGTGGTCGCGGCGAGAAAAGCGCCCATCCCGACGAGGGCAAACGCGCTCGGGTTGAGCGCGATCCCGCCGGGCAGTTGGACGGCGACGATGCCGAAAAGATATCCGAGACTCGCCCCGACAAAAAGCGTCGGCGTGAAGACGCCGCCGACCGCGCCCGAGCCGAACGTGGCCGCGGTCGCGAGAACTTTGCAGATCAAAATCGCGGCCACGATCTCCCAGCCCCAGCCGCCGGCGAGGATCGTGTTCACGGCCTGGTAGCCGTTCCCGCAGACCGCCGGGAAGCGCATCGCGAGTAGCCCGACGATCAACCCCCCAGCAAACATCTTCAGGTAAACCGGCGCGCGCACGCGACCGGCGAGGCGCTCGCTGAGATTGAGCAGGCGCAGGAACCAGGGCGCCACCAAACCCGAGAGCAGCCCGAGCAAAAGATACGGCAGCACCTCCCAGTTCGAGTGCAGCTTGAAATGCGGGATCGCGTAAATCGGATCGGCACCGAGAAAACCGTGAATCGTGAGCGTGGCCACGACCGAGGAAAAAACGAGCGGACCGAAAAGTTCCATCGCGACCGAGCCGAGGACGATCTCCGCGACGAAGAGCGCGCCCGCGATCGGCGCGTTGTAGGCGGAAGCGATGCCGGCGGCCGCGCCGCAACCGACGAGCAAGCGCAACCGCGGCGTCGACCAGCCGCGCAGACGCCCGGCGATCGAGGCGACGAGCGACGACAACTGCACGAGCGGACCTTCTCGTCCGATCGAGCCGCCGGAGGCGACTGTGAAGGCGGCCGAGAGACATTTCACGATGCTGCGCCGGGTCGAGATTTTCCCATCCCCGAGCACGACGGCTTCCATATAATCGCTCGTCGTCACCCCGCCGCGCCAGCGCATCCCGACGTGCAGGACGAGACCTGCCAGCAAACCGCCGAGGGCTGGAATCGTTAGGCGCGCCCATGGCGGCAGACCGACGAAACTCTCGACCAGCCCGCTCTCTTTACTGCCGGTGAGGAGTTGGTGGAGGAGCCCGGTGATCTCGCGGAAACCGATCGAAGCGAGCGCGCCGCCGAAGCCAATGAGGCCGGCCCAGGCGAGCGTGACCTGGAGATCGCTCGGGTGCACGACGTCGCGAAACCAGACCCACCATTTGAGCTGGCGCAGGACGCGCCGGCGGGGCGTCGCGCCCGCAGGCGCAGGATCATTCGGCACGCTCACGACCTGAGCCGATCGCCGGAGAATGTCAACTCCCCAGTGTGCCGGCTTTGTTTAGACAGGATTAACAGGATTTCGCAGGATTGGGGAGGATGAGGCGACCGTCGCAAGGTTCCGTTAAAAAAAATCCGGCATAATCCTGTTCATCCCGTCTCCTCCTCCGAGCCCTCTGCGCCTCTGCGGTTAACTTTTCCTGTCCCCCGGAGAAGTCAGTATGGAAGATTTGGTTGATGATTGTGCCGCGAAATCCCACATTGGCGAGGATGACCAAGACCGCATCCAAGATCCGCTTCACCGCGAAACTCCTCCGGCCGGAGACGACCGAGAAGAGCGCCACCTGGACCTTTCTCACCCTGCCGCCGAAGGCCAGCGCGCAGCTTCCTTCGCGCGGCATGACGGCGGTAGAGGGCACCCTCAATGGCGTTCCCTTTCAAGCCACGCTTGAGCCCGACGGCCAGAAGAGCCATTGGCTCAAGGTGGAGCGCAAGACGCGCGAAGCGGCAGGCGCCACCGCCGGTGACGTCGTCACCCTGGAAATCGCGCCCGCCGCCGAGGAACCCGAGCCGCAAGTGCCGCCCAACCTGCGCAAGGCGCTCGCCGCCGCCGCCCCGAAAGCGCGCGCGGTCTGGCAGGACATCACGCCGATGGCGCGCCGGGATTGGATCCACTGGATCACCTCCGCGAAGCAAGTCGAGACGCGCGAACGCCGGCTCCAGACTGCCTGCTCCATGCTCGCGGCCGGCAAGCGCCGTCCTTGCTGCTTCGATCGCTCGGGGTTCTACGGTAAAAGCCTGAGCGCTCCGAAAGCGGCAAGCTAGGATCCTTCTGCCATGACGACTGAACTCCGCTTTCTGGCGGCGAGTATTATCCTTGGTCTTATCCACCTGATCGGGGACTCGCATCTCATTAGCTTCCAATATGGATACCGCTGGACGGCGAGCACGCGAGAGCAACCGGTGCCGTCCCTGCGCGGCGTGGCTAACCGTGTGGACCAGGCCTACACGAACTTCATGGAAACCTTTCCCTACTTCGCGGCCCTGGTGCTGGCCGCCCATGTGACTGATCACGACGGCGCACTCACTTTGTGGGGAGCTAACCTTTATTTCTGGGGGCGACTTGGCTATCTGCTGGCCGCCTCCCTGGGCTACGGAATGATACGATCGCTGCTGTGTTTCAACAGCGCGCTCACCGG
Source organism: Chthoniobacterales bacterium (assembly GCA_050997075.1). Taxonomy (GTDB): domain Bacteria; phylum Verrucomicrobiota; class Verrucomicrobiia; order Chthoniobacterales; family UBA10450; genus Palsa-1392. The sequence continues at coordinate 3,514 of JBPCRH010000159.1, read as the reverse complement.
GATCGCGCTCTTTTTGATCGCCCTCCTCCGATAGCACAAAGTTCGTCTGGTTTTTTGACCGGCGTGGCTTTAGTGATGATGAGGTTCCAACAGGTTTTCGACATGTCCTACACGACCGAGCTGACCGAAGATTGCATGGGCATCGTGCATGTGGGGACGGGCGTGGTCCGGGGCCAGGACTTGATCGAGGCCTGCAAGAGCACCTTGGCCCTGCTGCAAGCCACGGAGAACTTTCACTACGAGTTTATCGATTTCTCCGACACGACCGAACTTTGCATCACGCCGGTAGATTTTGAGCAGATCATCGCCCAGGATCATTTCGCCGCGCTACTCCGGCCGGAGGCGGTCGTGGTGATTGTGGCCCCGGACGACGAAATTTTTCAGACCGTGCAGGAATGGGATCGGCGCGTGCAGGATATCGGCTGGAAAACCCACCTCTCCCGGTCCCGCGCGCCCGCGTTGAAGTGGTTGCGCGAGAATTATCCGAAGCCCGCGGATTCCGTCGCAGCGGAGTCGGGCGGCACGCTGTCGGAGCTGGACGCGTCCTAGCGGGCGACCTCGTTAGGCAATCGTGGCTTTTCTCAACGAAAACTATCTCAAGCTCCAAGCGGGGTATCTTTTCCCGGAGATCGCGCGCCGGGTGCGCGCGTTCTGCGAGGCGAATCCGGAAGCCGCCAGGAAGGTCATCCGCTGCGGCATCGGCGATGTAACCGAGCCGCTCCCGCCAGCGGCGGTGCAGGCGATGAAGGCGGCGGTCGATGAGCTCTCGGTGCGCGAAACTTTTCGCGGCTATGGGCACGAACAGGGCGGCGATTTCCTGCGGAGCAAGATCGCGCAGATCGATTATCGCGACCGCGGAATGGAAATCGCGGAGGACGAGATTTTCGTCTCCGCCGGCTCGAAGAGCGACTGCGGTTACATCCTCGACATCCTCGGGGAGAGCAATCGCATCGCGATCACCGATCCGGTTTACCCGGTCTACGTCGATACGAACGTGATGGCCGGGCACACCGGTTTGCCCAACGAGGCCGGCCGCTACGAGGGGATCGTTTATCTGCCCTGCCGCGCGGAAAATAACTTCGTCGCCGAGCCGCCTAACGAACACGCGGACGTGGTCTACCTTTGTTTTCCGAACAACCCGACCGGCGCGGTCGCGACCCGCGCGGAGCTCGAGCGCTGGGTCGCTTACGCGCAGGAGAACAAGGCCCTGATCCTCTACGACGCGGCTTACGAGGGCTATATTAGCGATCCGGCGATTCCGCGTTCGATCTTCGAGATTCCCGGCGGTCTGGAGTGCGCGGTGGAATTCCGCAGCTTCTCCAAAACCGGCGGCTTCACCGGCGTGCGCTGCGGTTTTACCGTGATGTCGAAACGCCTGCTCGCGCAGACAACCGACGGCCGCGAGCTACCTTTGCACAAACTCTGGCATCGGCGCTGGAGCACAAAAGCGAACAGCGTGAGCTATCCCGTGCAGCGCGGTGCCGAGGCGCTCTACAGCACGGAAGGCCGGGCGCAGGTGCGCGGGCTGATCGAGCATTACATGGGGAACGCGCGCATCCTGAGCGAGGCGGCGACGGCGGCGGGAATGCAGGTCTATGGCGGGAAAAACGCGCCCTACATCTGGGTCCGGACGCCGGCTGGCCTAACGAGCTGGCAGATGTTCGATCGGATGCTGGAGGAACTAAAAGTCGTGGTCACGCCGGGGAGCGGCTTTGGCTCGGAAGGCGAAGGTTACTTCCGCATCTCGGCGTTCAACAGCCGCGCGAACGCCGAGGAAGTCGCGCGCCGAATGAAGCAGGAATTTTAACCGCAGAGAGCGCAGAGGGGGTAAGCCTTGAATTTGGATCCCAGAAAAACAAAAACGTCTCTTCGCCTCTGCGCCCTCTGCGGTTAATTCCAGCCGGCCGCAGAAGCGTGTGCCCTTGCACCGCGGCGCTGAGCCCGCCAATTTGTCCCCTTGCAACGCGAAGAAATCACGGAGCTCTCGCGCAATCTGCCGCAGCTCTACCGCTTTTGTTACCTCATGCTCGGCGATGCGGCGAAGGCGCTCGAGGCTTTTCAGAACACTCTCCGCGAAGCCGCACTCCTCGCCGCGCGCCGGCAATTGCCCGACGACCGGCTCTGGTGTTTCCACGAGGCGCGGCACCAGTGTATCGCCCTCGCGCAGGCTGAAGTGCAGCCGGAGACCACAACGGTGCCGGAGGAAAGCATCAGCCCCGAGGCCGCTCCCCTCGTCCGCCGGCTCGAGCCGGCCCAGCTCGCCGCCTGGATCGCGGCCGCGCCCGAACTGCAACGGAGCGCGCTCGCCTTTTTCTATCTCAACGAATTTTCCCATCGCGAAATGCAGAACCTGCTCGACGTGAAGATGGAGGAACTGGCTGGCCTCATCTCGCATGGGCGCGCGCAATTCCAGGCCTGGCTCAATACCATCGCGGACGATCTCCCGACGCCATGAAACGCTGGCTCTCGCGCCGCAAACGCGCCCTCCTCGAGTGCGCCCCGATCAACGACGCTCCGCCGAACGATCGCGCCATGCGCTCGGCGCTGGAGAGCGCACGCACCATTCCCGAAGTCGCGGCCAGTCTGACGACGCAGCAGCAATTCGACCAGCCACTCGCGCGGTTGGTCGGCCAGATCGAGATCCCGAAGGCGGCGGAGGAGTGGTTCGTGAATGTCGCGCTGATCAAGGGCGCCAAGCGGAGCTGGAAAAGAACGGCGCGTCACCCGGCGATCCTCGCGACTGCGCTCGCGATTCTCGTCATGGCCGGCGTCTCGATTTATTTCCTAGTCGAGCGTCTCCAGGAATTTCCCGGCTCGGTCATGGCGAAGAACATGCTCGTCGTCGCGAGCCACCTGCGGCGGACCGAGCTCGAGCCGTTGAACACCGATGCGATCAATATCGGCGATTACTTTTTCATGAAATACCAGATGGAACACTTCGACGTGCCGATGGCCTTCGCCGATCTCCGCGCGACCGGAGCGCGGGTCTTCGATGACCCGGAAGGTCACCGCGTCGCGCAGGTCGCGCTGGCCGAGAGCGGCGTGCAATTTTTCCTCTACCCGGCGGAGACGCCAGCCGCGGACGAGCGGGGAAAGAAGGGCGCGTCACCTCGTTGGCGGTATGTGGAGAATGAAGGCTGGACCGGCGCGGTCGAAGTGCGCAATGGGGTCTGCTTCATGATCGCGATGCGCGGGACGAAGGAAGACTTGGCGCCGTATTTGGCGAATCGGCAGAAGTAGGAGGCTCGTGAGCGGCAGGAAGGCGTGTGCGAGGGGCTCCCGCTTCTCTCACCTTAAGCTTACACTTACACTTACGCTTGCACTTACACTCTCTTCCCCATGGTATGTGTATGTGTACGTGCAAGTGCAGGATTAAAGTTGGGAGCGGAAGCGCATGGAATGCGTGTCATTCCGAGAAGCGCGCCGCGGAGCTGAGGATTCCGTGGGGCGGCTGGGAACGGCGCGGCTCTGTAGCGGCGGGCTCCAACCACCCAAGACGTCAACCCCCCCCCCA
>JBPCRH010000137.1:0-5807 GCA_050997075.1 Chthoniobacterales bacterium | reverse complement strand
CGGCGGGATCCCTCGACTCCGCTGCGCTTCGCTCGGGATGACTAAACGCGCGAACGGCGTCGGCCGTTGTTCCGCGAGTATTTCACCGGCTTGCGCTTCGGCTCGATCTTGGAAAGGCCAGTCCCGCTTTTTACTTCCATGATCTGGTCGCGCAGCAGTGCGGCCCGCTCGAATTCAAGGTTCGCCGAGGCCGTTTGCATCTCATCCTCTAGCTCGCGGAGTAACTCCGTGAGATTGAAGTCGCCGCCCGCTTCGTTGACTACGGAAGCAGCAATTTCCCGGCCGCGCAAAATCGTGTGCAACCTCTCCTGCACCGCGCGACGCACGGTTGTGGGCGTAATCCCATGCTTCTCGTTGTATTCCATCTGTTTCGTCCGGCGATAATCGGAGATGGAGATCAAAGCCTGCATGCTCTGGGTAACCGTATCGGCGAAGAGCACCACCTCGCCGTTGACGTGGCGCGCGGCCCGACCCGCCGTCTGGATAAGGGAAGTTTGACTCCGAAGGAAGCCTTCCTTATCCGCATCGAGAATGCAGACCAACGACACTTCCGGCAGGTCGAGTCCTTCTCGGAGCAAGTTAATGCCGACGAGGATATCGAAGTCGGCCGCGCGCAGACCGCGGAGGATTTCCACGCGCTCGATGGTATCGATATCACTATGCAGATAGCGCACTTTCAAGCCGACATCGCGGAGATAGTCGGATAAGTCTTCCGCCGTGCGCTTGGTCAGCGTCGTGACCAGCACGCGCTCCTGCTTCTCCACGCGCTGACGACATAACTCGATCGTGTCATCGATCTGATTCTTTAACCCCTTCAGCGTAACCTTCGGATCGAGTAACCCGGTCGGGCGAATGATCTGTTCGACGATGAGCGGCGACCCGGGCGAGCGGACGTCGAATTCGTCGGGCGGTTGATCGGTGCGCGAGAGTGGCGCAAGTTTGTAACTTGCGGGAGCCAAGTTGGAAACTTGCCCCACACCAGGGAGCACGAATGGCACTTCTTCCTCCTGGCCAATCCGAGCGCGCTTATGCGGGAAGTAACCCTCATTCCCGACAACGCTATTCTTGATCTCAAACTCCGCCGGCGTCGCGCTGACATAGAGAAGCTGGTTCGCCACGCCCATGAACTCAGGGAAATTTAGCGGCCGGTTATCGAGCGCGCTCGGCAGCCGAAATCCGTATTCGACCAAAACGGTCTTGCGCGACTTATCGCCTTCATACATCCCGCCGATCTGCGGAATGGTGGCGTGTGACTCATCAATCACGAGAAGATAGTCCTTCGGGAAGAAGTCGAGCAGGGTGAAAGGCTTCGAACCGCGCTCGCGGCCGGATAAGTGTCGCGAGTAGTTCTCAATGCCGTTGCAGAAGCCCATCTCCTGCAGCATCTCCAGGTCGTACTCGGTCCGCATCTTTAGTCGCTGCGCCTCGAGTAACTTCCCGACTGACTCCAACTGCACGATCCGTTGGTCTAACTCTGTCCGGATGGAGGTAAGGGCACGATTTAACTTATCCGCCGGGGTCACGAATTGCGTCGCCTGGAAAAATGTCATTACGCCTAACGATTCCGGCGCATGACCGGTGAGCGGATCGAAGCGCGTGATCGCATCGACCTCATCGCCGAAGAACTCTAGCCGCACCGCTTCTTCATCGGCCGTCGCGGGATAGACCTCGACGACATCGCCGCGGACCCGAAACTTTCCGCGCACAAAGTTCACATCGTTCCGCTCGTAGAGCATGTCGACGAGCCGCCCGAGCACCGCTTCGCGAGTGATTTGCTGCCCGCGTTTCACGGTTAGTAACATGCGCAGGTAATCTTCCGGCGAAGTGACACCGTAGATACAAGAGACACTTGCGACCACGATGACGTCGCGGCGCGAAAGGAGCGCGCTCGTCGCGGACAGCCGGAGCCGCTCGATCTCTTCATTAATCGATGAGTCTTTCTCGATGTAAGTGTCGGACCGCGGGATGTAGGCCTCGGGCTGGTAGTAATCGAAGTAACTCACGAAATACTCGACCGCGTTGCGCGGGAAGAACTGCTTGAATTCTGAGTAGAGCTGCGCCGCCAGGGTCTTGTTATGCGAAATGATGAGCGTCGGCCGCTCGATCTCTTTGATCACGTTCGCGACGGTGAAGGTTTTGCCCGAGCCAGTGACGCCGAGGAGCGTCTGGTGGCGATTGCCGGCCGCGACCGATTTCAGGAGCTTGGCGATCGCCTGGCTCTGGTCGCCGCGCGGCTGGTAATTCGATTCGAGCTGGAAGGCCATTGCCCGCAATATGCGCCAGCCTCGTCGCCGCGACAATGACGGCGCTTTTCGACAAGGGCGCGATCTCGGCCATCGTTATCCCTCGGACTTCAGCCATGATCTCGATTCTTCTCACCGAACTCTTCTCGGAAAAACATCTCGTGCTCGATCTGCAGAGCAAAACCGCGGGCGAAGCGGTCTGGGAAATCGTCGAGCGCCTGCGCGAGAGCGGCGACCTGAGCGAGCCGGAAAAACTCTACGACGCCGTCATGGAGCGGGAGCAAAAAAGCTCGACGGTCGCGAACGGCGGTGTCGCCTTCCCGCACGCGCGCACCCACCTCGTGAGCGAGATTTTGCTCGGGATCGGCCGGAGCAAGGAAGGCGTGGCTTTTCCCGGTCGCACCGACGCGGTGCACCTGCTTTTCGTGATCGCCGTGCCGCAGCAGATGGTGAACGACTACCTCATCTGTGTCGGCGCCCTCGCCCGTTTGTTGAAGAGCGGAGAACGGCGCGAGTCGCTCCTCAGCGCGAGCACCCCGGCGGGATTTTTCGAGAGCCTCACCCGCGAGGATTGAGCGAGGGGCTCAACCGCGGCCGAGTTCTTCAACCGGAGCGGGAGCATACGAGGCGCTTGCGCAGTGGTTAGGCGCGACGAGACGTTCGCGGTAATACCAGCGGTGCAGCCGGTGCGGCGAACAGCCGCCGTAGTAGAGCAAGATGAAGAGCCCGTTCTGGATCGAGGTGCGCCAGGCGCCGCGCCGTTCGTGCCGGCGGCTGGAGGATTCCATCGGCGGATCGAGCAGGGCGATGCGCCCGCTCCGACGGAGGCGCTTGGAAAATTCCATGTCCTCCATCAGCGGGATCGGGGCATAACCGCCGAGGCGGGTGAAGACTTCGCGCCGAACGAACACCGATTGATCGCCGAAGAGCGTCCCGCCGCGCCGGGTCAGGAAGCGCGCGACCGTTTCCAGCCAAAGAAGACGCGGATGACGCCGATCGAACTTGCGATAAAAGGCGCCGCCCACCACCGCCGGGTCGCGCAAAGCCTGCGCGATCGCGCTGACGTGTTCGGGCTGCAGGAGTCCATCAGCATGGTGGAAAATAACAGCCTCACCGCTCGCGCACGCGGCGCCGAGATTCATCTGCGCGCCGCGATTCGGCTCGGGCGCGCGCAAGTAAGTGGCACCGGCGGCGCGCACCACTTCCGCGGTCGCGGCATCGTCCGCGGCATCCACCACGATGACCTCGTGGAGCGTTTCCAGCCGAACGAGTTCGGGCAGGAGCCGCCCGAGATGGGCCCGGTCGTTCCAGGTGGGAATGACGACGCTGATCCGCGACGGCGCGGCCCCGCCAGCCTTCACGAGGGTTTGTTCAAGAGCCGGTTGCGGGCGCGATCGAGGGCGCGCCGCTCGCTCGCGGTCAGGCTGCCGATGCCGGACTTCGAAATCTTCTCGAGCACGGGATCGATCGAGTCGTAAATGTCTTCCGGCTCGATCCGGCGGGCGGCGCTTTCGCGCGGGAGGACGCGGAGTTTCGGCTTGCGCTGGAAGAGGCCGGTGACCGCTTCGGGGAGAGCAAACGGGATCGCCTTTCCGATGATGCGCAGATAGAAAAACGCGGTCAGGCACATGCCCCAAAGCACGGAGAGATTGCCCCATTCGTGATTGGGCAGGAACTGCATCGAGGCGAGGACGAGGCCAGCAAAGGCGAGCCATTTCAGCGTCACCCAGCCGAAGAGTTCGACGTTCGGATAAAGTGTGGCGAAGGCGATGAACATGCCCACAGAGAGCTCGTAGGAGCCGTAGTAAACCCAGGTCACGCCGGCCGCGCTCCACGCGGTCATGAAGACCGGCGGCACGAGCAGCAACATCCCGAGCAACGTGAGATAACGCCGGCGGCCGAGAAATTTCTCCACCTCCGCGCCCGACCAGTAGAGGAAGAAAATATTGAAGAGAAAAAAGAAGGAAGCGCCCTGGATGAGGACGCAAGTGAGCGGCTGCCAGATCCAGCCGTGCCAGAAACGCGCGGTCTGAAAAGCGAACGGCGTGAGCACGTCCCAGTGCGCGGAACTCGCGATCACCGTGCCGAACATTCCCACAACGAAACAGGCGACGACGATCGTCGTGATCCGAATCGGGTAGCGCCCCATCCAGCCCACCGGCTGATAGTCATCGTTGGAAGTGACGACGCCGAACATTAAGTATTAGTTAACGGCGCGCGTTCCCCGAGCGCAAGCGCCGGTCGCGCGGCGTATGCGCGGGCGCGCTCCCGCTCTCCGCTGTAGACCCCTCGCTCTGCGAGGCGCGGGAGTGAGGCCCGTCGACTCTCACGAAATGGGAGGTCAACCCCCGCGCCTCCCAGAGGGAGGCGTTTACAATTGAGCGCGACCGCGTAACGCGCAGGTCGTTCCGCGCGAGATTTTTCTTGGCCCGGCCGCCGAAGCGGGGAAATTATCTATCCGCCTGCCTTCGCCGCCGGCACTCAACTTATGGATAAGATCGCTCCTGCCATCTCGCCGCCCAAAGGCATGGGCGAAAACAAACCGGCGCACCAAGAGGTGCTCGACTGGGTGCACGAGGTGCAGACCTTGACCGAGCCGGAAAACATTTTCTGGTGCGACGGCTCCGAGGCGGAGAACGACTACCTCCTCGAGGAAGCCTGCCGGCAGGGCGTGCTGATCAAACTCAACCAGGAGAAGCGGCCCGGTTGTTATCTGCATCGCTCGAATCCCAATGACGTCGCGCGGGTCGAGCAGTTCACGCTCATCTGCACGCCTACGGAAAAGGAAGCCGGGCCAACCAACCACTGGGCCGATCCAACGGAGACCTACACGAAACTCCAGGACCTGATCAAAGGAGCGATGCGCGGCCGCACGATGTTCGTCGTCCCCTACATCATGGGTCCGGCGGAATCGCCCCTCGCCAAAATCGGTTACGAAATCACCGACTCCATCTACGTCGTCCTGAGCATGCGCATCATGACACAGATGGGCGCGCAGGCTTCCGAGAAACTCGCCACGCGCGAAGACGGCGAGTTCAATCGCGGCGTTCATTCGCTTCTCCAGATCGACCCGGCGCATCGCTGGATTTGTCATTTCCCGCAGGACAACGCGATCATCTCCGTCGGCTCCGGTTACGGCGGCAACGTCCTCCTGAGCAAGAAATGCCTCGCACTCCGGATCGCTTCCTACCTCGCGAAAAAACAGGGCTGGCTCGCCGAGCACATGCTCATCCTCGGCGTCGAATCGCCCCAGGGTGAGAAGCATTATGTCGCAGCCGCGTTCCCGAGCGCCTGCGGCAAAACGAACTTCGCGATGCTCATCCCGCCAGATCGTTTCAAGGGGTGGAAAGTCACGACAATTGGAGACGACATCGCCTGGATGCAGATCGGTAAAGAGGGGCGGCTCTACGCGGTCAATCCGGAGAACGGCTACTTCGGCGTTGTCCCGGGCACGAGTTACAAGTCGAACCCGAACGCGATGAAATCGATCGAGCGCGACACACTCGACACGAACGGCGCGCAGACCGCGGACGGCAATGTCTGGTGGGAAGGCAAGGAGGGCGC
>JBPCRH010000103.1:0-2973 GCA_050997075.1 Chthoniobacterales bacterium | reverse complement strand
ACTCTGAACAGCGGCAGTCCGACGATCGTCGGCACAAGCCAGTTTTGGGATTTCACCTGGAACTCCGTGACTTACGGTAACTTCACTTTCCTTGCGACCGCGACGACTCCGAGCGGTAATGCGACGGCCTCGCGCAATGCCACGATCATTTTCCGCCAGGTCGTCACGGACAGCACAAAGGATGACAAGGATGACGATGGACTTGGTCTCTACGGTCCGACCGCCGCGCCGATCGAGACCACGGCGATTCCGCTGCCGACGACGAACTCGGAGACCTGGGTGAACGGCGACGTCCACATCTGGGTCCTCTCCGGCAAGACCAACCCGCTCAGTCCGGACACGGATGGCGACGTGCTCTCGGATGGGCTTGAATCCGGTTGGGCGACTGCTGTGGGTGACACCGACACGACGACCGACACCAACGGCGACGGAGTGAAGAATTTCCAACCTGATCTCGACCCGCCGATCTACAACACAACCGATAACGCCAACCGGCCGACCGGTTATGAGTATTTCACCCAATGGCCCTATAACCTGAACAACTCGCGGACCGACCAGCTCGCCGGCTCGATGACCGATCCCACGCGATCTGACACTGACGGCGATGCGCTGAACGATGGCTTCGAAGATCGCACCTTCCAGCTCGGCGGGACGACTTATCCGATCCTCCCGGTTTACAACGGCCGTGTGGACATCGGCGTACCGGACAGCGGCGGCATCCTGCGCGTCATCGCGCATCCGCCAACGGCTTATAACACTTCCCGCGTCGATCACGCGAAGGTCTTGGCCGTTGCACCGAGCGCTGTCTGGCTCGAAACCGATCCGAACAATCCCGACACCGACAGCGACGGAGTGATCGACGGCAACGAAGACGCGAAGCATAACGGGATCGTCGACCTCGCAGTGATCGATCGGAACCAGACCGACGCGAACGGCAACTTCGTCGTCCTTGCGACCTTCAACGATTTCACACAGACCTTCACCGTCACCGGTTCGGCTCCCGGTTCCACCGCGCAGACCTTTAAGTATTCCAACTTCTGCGCCACCTACGTCGAGCCAACGAACAATCTGACCTACACTTCCGCGGCGCTCGACAAGGCGAAGCTCGACGCCATTTTCCGGCCAGGCGACGCCGTCCGCGCCGACAAGCTCGATGTCGTCTGGCTCGAGACCGACCCGCGCCGCTACAGCACTTCGGGCGATGCGCTCCCCGATGGCTGGAAACTGCAGCACAATCTCGATCCGTTCGATGACGGCATCGTCGGGCATTATAATTTGCGCACCGGCCAGACAATCACGACCGCAACCAACGGGGTGGAAGGCGATCCGGATGGCGATGGCCTAACGAATCTGCAGGAGTTCCTGAACGGCACCGATCCGCAGCAGGCTGGCACCCCGCCGCCGCCGCCCCCCGGCGCGATCACGATCGGCCCGGGCGCGACGACCACGTTTGGTTTGGCGGTGAATAAGCATGAGTTCACCGACTGGGGAGCGAACGATCTGATCGCCCTCGACGCCTACGACGGCGATGGCGGGAACTTTAACCAGGGCGACGTTTATCATGGCTATGACGGGTTCGATTCCTCGCGCGACCTGGTCGCTTTCTACGCCCACGATGGTGGCGCCGTGGCCAGTGGCGGCGACGGGAATTTTTATTTCCGCGTCGATATGGAAGACCTCCAGGCCTACGCCGAGCAGGGCCATCTCGACATCTATGTCGCGATCAACATAGGCAATCCCGGCACCTGCGAATACAATCTGCCTGACCAGGTCGACACCGGCACATCGCTCAAGTGGCAGGTGGTGGTCGCTGCCTACCAGACCGATAAGGGCAATGTCTACGTCTGGGATAAAGACCACGCGACCCATTCCACCGCCATTGGGCAGGAGCTCGCGCAGTTCGGTGTGACCACCCGCGACCAGAACTCGCCTAACGGATTCAAGAAGGCTTATTATAACTCCGACCTCGACGCAGTGGAGTTCTCGATCAGCCGACAGGCGTTGAAAGACGCCGGCTGGAACGAGGATCCGACCACCTTGCTCTACCAGGTCTTCACCACCCGCGACGGCACCCAGAACAGCCCGCAGGGCGCCGGCGATATCGGCGGCCGGAGCGACATCCGCGATTCCATCCGGAACGACGGCATCGCCTCCGATTACTACCAGGATCAGCCTAACATCAGCGGCGCGAACAGCGTGCTGAACAATTACATCGGGATCAACGCCGACAACGATCTCGGGAAAAGTGTTAAGGTCGTTAGTCTGATCCACGGCAACCAGGCGATCCAGCCCGGCAGCGTGATGCAGAAGCTAATCAACAACGGCGCCGGCGGCGGCTACTATCGCGCGCTCGATGCGCACCAGGCCTTTGGCGTTCCGCTGACTCTGCACGTCACCCCGACCTTCGCTTCCGCGGTGCAATGGGCGCGCTCCGCCAGTCTGGGTGCCGACGACGGCCCTGCCTTCAACATCCGTATCGGGACGATGATAGGCGACGGCACGATCGACTTGTTAGGCAGCACTTTCTCGGATCATCTCCTGCCTTATTTCGAGAACGCGTTTAATGCCGACAACCTTGATCTCGCGCGCGATTTCCTGAGCAACATCTACGGCCACCTCCCTTCGCCCGACGTGCTTTGGACGCCGGAGCGTGTTTCCAGTTCCGCGGTGCTGCAGAAGATCGCGACCGCTGGTTACGGCTACAGCTTCGTGGATCAGATGCGCCATATCACGAAGTGGTTCGGCCGCACTTCCGCCCTCGGCGACGACGGTTATCGGATTAACCAGATCAACGGCGAAAACGTCTTTGTGATCAACGACAGCGCGAGTAGCTATCTCTTCCAGAGCGACGACAACGGCTCACCCGTGCTCTCGCGCCAACTCCTCAGCCGCAAGGCCCGCGCCGTCACCCAGGATCAGGTCGTGATCTTCATGAACAGTTGGGAGGATTTCACCAACTCCACGAACGCGACC
>JBPCRH010000088.1:0-3820 GCA_050997075.1 Chthoniobacterales bacterium | reverse complement strand
TACTGGGCGACAAACTAACCCGAACGAAAGCTCCCGGTGACGGCGCGCAGGAAGCGCGGGCTTTCTGCGCGGATCTTCTTGTTGCGCCGGCCATCGGGCCGGCGCAGGGAGTGAATCACTCGCCCGTCTCACCCCCGGCTCGGCTCGTTCCTTCCTCTCCGCGCGTTCCCTCCACCTAAATTTGCGCTTGCACCTCGAAATTCGCTCGCGAGCATAACCGCGCTTTCCACATGGCCGCTACCACTCGCGAAATCGAAGCCTCCGACCCCCTCGCCCGGACCCTGCGCCGGGAGGCGGATGCGACCGAAGGCGACGATTTGATCGGGGAAAAGATGATCCTGAACATGGGTCCGTCGCACCCCGCGACGCACGGCGTTCTCCGCCTTGTCCTCGAACTCGATGGCGAGCTCGTGACCAAGGCGACGCCCGACATCGGCTACCTCCATCGGGGCGATGAAAAGATCGCGGAGAACATGCAATACAACCAGTTCGTGCCCTACACGGACCGGCTCGATTACCTCGCGCCGCTGGCGAACAACGTCGCCTACACGCTCGCGGTCGAGAAGCTCATGGGCTGGGAACTTCCGCCGCGCGGGAAAGCAATCCGCGTCATCTGTTGCGAGACTGCGCGCATCTCCGCGCACCTGCTCGGCCTCGGCGCGATGGCGCTCGATCTCGGCGCGATGACCGTCTTCCTCTACACCTTCACCGAGCGCGAGAAGCTTTATAACCTCTTCGAGCTTCTGACCGGCGCGCGTTTTACTACCTCCTACACCCGCGTCGGCGGGCAGATTCGCGATCTGCCGGAGGCGTTCATCCCGCAGCTCAAGACCTTTCTCGACGGCTTCATCCCGCAGCTCGACGAGATCGATAACCTCCTCACGCGAAACAAAATTTTCGTCGACCGGACCCGCGACGTCGGCGTGATCCCGCGCGAACGCGCCATCGCTTACGCCCTTTCCGGCCCGAACCTGCGCGGGAGCGGGATTGAGCACGACGTTCGCCGCAAGCATCCCTACCTCGACTACGAGAAATACGACTTTGAGGTCCCGATCGGAAGCGTGGGCGATTGCTACGATCGCTACCTCATCCGGATTGAGGAGATGCGGCAAAGCGTGCGTATTCTCCGGCAGGTGATCGACAAACTTCCGAGCGGGCCAATCAACGTCGTCGATTGGAAGAACATGCTCCCGCCGAAGTCCCGCGTGATGACGAAAATGGAGGAGCTAATCCACCATTTCATCGTCGTGACCGAAGGGCTTGACGCGCCGCCGGGCGAGATTTATTTCGGCGCCGAGAATCCCAAGGGCGAGCTCGGCTTTTACATCAACAGCAAGGGGGGCGGCGTGCCGCACCGGCTGAAGATCCGCGCTCCCTCCTTTGTGAACTTGAGCATCCTGCCCGAGCTCCTGCCCGGCGCGATGATGAGCGACGTGGTCGCGATCCTCGGCAGTCTGGACTTCGTCATGGGAGAATGCGACAGATGAAACCGATAATTATGAAACACAAAACTCAACTCCTCGGCCTCCTTTTCGCAGCGTTCGCGCTCCTCTCCCTCGCGGCCTGCAACAAGACGGGCAGCACTCTTTCCGGTTCGAAAGTCACCGCCACCAACTACGACCAAGTCACCCTCGGCATGTCCAAGGCGCAGGTCGAAACGATCATGGGACCGCCGACTTCGAGCGAGACCAAGGACATGGTCATCTTCAAGAAAACGACCTTCCGCTACGAAGAAGGCGCGAAGTTCGCGGTCATCGAATTCAAGAACGACGAAGTGAACAAAAAGGACGGCAATCTCCGCGAGCCCTAAACCATCCGCGCCCGCCCGATGAGATCCTTTTCCCGTTTCCGTTTCCTCACGCTGATGGCGCTCGTGGCGCTTTCATTGGGCGCCTGCCAGGCGAAACGCCTCACGCCCGCGAACGTGACCAAAGTCACTGACGGCATGTCGCGCAAGCAAGTCGAGTCGATCCTTGGCCCTCCGACCGCCGTCGATGAGACCAATCTTCTGGTCATGAAAAAAGTCACCTATGAATACAAGGAGCCGGACGGAAAGGTGACGATCATTTTCACGAACGATCAGGTCTCGGAAAAAGAGAGCAACCTGCGCGAGTAGCCGTCACCGGTGGAGGCGACGATGACGAACGTTCCCGCAGAGCTGGAGCGGCAAATGGACACCGCGATCAGCCATTACCCGGCTGAGCACAAGCGCAGTGCTGCGCTCCCGTTGCTCCATTTTTGGCAGGAACACTTCGGCTACATCAGCGACGATGGCGTCGAGTGGATCGCAGCGAAGCTCGAGCTCGAGCCGATCAACATCCTCGAGCTGGTGACCTTCTACCCGATGTTTCGGCAGGTGCCGGCGGGGCGGAAACATCTCCGCGTTTGCCGGACGTTGAGCTGCGCGATGGCGGGCGCCTACCCGCTCATGGAGAATCTCGCCCGCCTCACGAAGATCGATCGCGAGCACCAGGACGCCGGGATGCACAACCCGGTCTCGGTGAGCGCCGACGGAAAGTACAGCATCGAGTTCGTCGGGTGCCTCGCAAGCTGCGGCACCGCGCCGGTCTGCATGGTGCAGGACGACCTGTTGGAGAAGGTCGAGCCGGAACGCGCCGCTGAGGCACTAAACCTTCCGCACTCCGAATTCCGCCTTCCGCATTCCCCTCCCCACCCACTCGAGCGTCGGCTTATTTTCCAAAACATCGGGCGCGAAGGCTACGGCATCGACATCGAGTGCTACATCCGCAACGGCGGCTACCAGCAGCTCCAAAAGGCCATCGGCATGTCGCGCAGCGACATCGTCAACGAGGTGAAAAGCTCCGGCCTGCGCGGGCGCGGCGGCGCCGGTTTCCCTTGCGGCGTGAAGTGGAGCTTCATCAAGCCAGACGAGCAGAAGCCGGTTTACCTCATCTGCAACGCCGACGAATCCGAGCCGGGCACGTTCAAGGATCGGTACATCATTCACGAGGATCCGCACCAGCTCATCGAGGGAATGTTAATCAGTTGTTGGGCGCTCAATGTCCACACCGCCTACATCTATATCCGCGGGGAATTTCCCAAGGCCGCGAAGATCCTCGAGTACGCGATCGAGGAAGCGCGCGCGCGGAATTTGTTAGGCAAAAACATTCTCGGCACCGGCTTCGACGTGGAGATTTACCTCCATCGCGGCGCGGGCGCCTACATCTGCGGCGAGGAAACCGGCCTGATCGAATCGCTCGAAGGCAAGCGCGCCTACCCGCGGGTGAAGCCGCCTTATTTTCCCGCCGTCCTCGGCCTCTACCTGTGCCCGACGATCGTGAACAACGTCGAAACGCTCTGCCACATCAAGCACATCCTCGCGCTTGGCGGCGCGGAGTACGCAAAGATCGGGCGCCCGAACAACACCGGCACGCGCGTTGTTTGTGTCAGTGGCGACGTCATGCGTCCCGGCTATTACGAAATCGAAGTCGGCGCAGTGACGATGGGTCAGCTCATCTACGACATGGCGGGCGGATTGAAATTTGGCCGGCAATTGAAAGCGGTGATTCCTGGCGGCAGCTCAGCGAAAGTCTTGCGCGCCGATGAAAAATTTAAACTGAAGGACCGCGAAGTCGCTCTGCACGAAATTCCGCTCGACTTCGATTCGCTCGCCGCCGCCGGCTCGAGGGCGGGCTCCGGCGGCGTGATCGTGCTCGACGATTCACGAGACATGGTTTGGGCGCTGAACAACATCAACGAATTTTATGCGCACGCATCCTGCGGGCAGTGCACCCCCTGCCGGGAAGGGTCACTTTGGATGAGGAAAATCACCGACCGGATGCTACTCAGTGACGGCGTG
>JBPCRH010000060.1:0-3168 GCA_050997075.1 Chthoniobacterales bacterium | reverse complement strand
CAGCGTCGCCGCGCTTGGACTAATCCCGATGCTCTTTGCTCAGGGACCGGGCAGCGAAATCCAAAAGCCACTGGCTGCTGTCGTCATTGGCGGTTTGATTAGCTCAACTTTGTTGACGCTCTTTCTCATCACGGCGAGGTCAAACACAGCACCCTCCGCCCTCCCCGGGTTAGCTTAGGTCTTTCGTCAGGGCGACGGCGCCGGAAATATCTTCCCATCCGTTCCGCAGCCAAAATTCCCGCCCGGCAACGTTGTCGGCGGCGACCAGAATAATGGCTCTCGTCAGACCGGCCTCGCGCAAGCCCCGCAGGCAATCCTCCACCAGCAGCCGGCCAACTCCCCGCGTTCTAAACGGCGCTGCGACCACGAGATGGTAGATCCAGCCGCGCCGCCCGTCGTGGCCGCAGAGCGCAGCCCCGGCAATCACGCCGTCGGCTTCCGCGACGCGGCTGAGCCCTGGGTTTCGCGCCAGGTACCCAGCGATTTCTTCGCGCGAATCACCTTCACAAACTTCGATCCCTTCGGCTTCTGTCCAAAGGGCGACTGCGGCTTCGTAATCGGCGATTTGGAATTCACGAGTTGTGACCGTGGCGGCAGGTCTTCCTTCTTCAGCCGCAGGCACACCGATCACCGCGAGGGCCGCGCGCACCTTCTCCTCGATCAGGTCCCGGACTTGATTGAACTCTGCGGGCGCAAGATTCTTTGGATCGGGGATTTGCCAGTCGGCCCGCTCTTTCGCCCTCACGAAAGGGCAGGCCTCTCCGCAACCCATGGTCGCGACGAAGTCGTATTCCACCTGCGGGATATCATCGAGCGATTTCGAGCCGTGGACGGAAAGGTCGTAACCGCGCTCGCGCATCGCGGCGATCGCCCTGGGATTTACCACGCCCGAGGGACGGGAGCCGGCGCTGTAAGCCTCCACCACATCACCGCCGTGGATGCGGGCGAACGCTTCCGCCATTTGGCTGCGGTTTGAGTTCTCGACGCAGACGAACAGCATCCGCTTCTTCTGCGACGACTGATTCATATCAGACAATCCCTGTTGCTGCCTGAACCTTCCCGGTGCAACACCCGGTTTCCCGAACGCAGATGCACAATGGAATGGCCGCAAGCGCGCCGGCGAAGGGCGCGACGAGGTAAATCCAGAGGGAGGTGAAGTGGCCGGCGACCAGAGCTGGGGCGAGTGAGCGCGCGGGGTTCATGGACGCCCCGCAGATGGGTCCCGCAAATATCGCCTCCAGGCCGATCACACCGCCGATTGCGATCCCGGCCGTGATCCCTTTCTCTTTCGCGCCGGTGGAGACATTGAGGATGACGAGCATGAGCATGGCCGTAAGGAGGAACTCGAGCGTGAAAGACTGCAGGGCGCTCCCGGCCGGGAGAGTCATACCTAGCGAAACGTGAGTCGGAAATAAGAGCCGGAGAACGCTGCTCGCGGCGATAGCGCCGACGACCTGACTCGCGATGTAGCGCAGACCCTCCCCGCCTTGCATTCGCCGCGCACCGACGAAACCAAGCGTCCCCGCCGGGTTGAGATGCGCGCCGGAGATGTCGCCGAAAGTGTAGATCATGGCCATGACAACGAGCCCAAAGGTCAGCGCAATACCGGCGTGCGAGACGGTGCCGCCCGAGACGTCATTGATGACGATCGCGCCCGTTCCGGCGAAGACGAGCGCGAAGGTGCCAAGGAACTCCGCGGTATACTTCTTCATCGAGACACTCATGGCCGACTGCGACCGATTCGCGAAAGTGCGCTAGCTTACCAGTGCGCCGGCGGGCGCGTCGCTCGACGTGGATACTTTCGCCAGCCTGCGCAGATCGCGCTTAAAGATGGGATCGGTCTGCACGCAATCGTGCAGGCACTTCAGGTTGGCCTCCAGCTCGGCTTCCTGCTTCTTTGGCAGCGAGTAGATCATCCAGTTCTGGTCTCTCTCTGCCACCACCAGTCCGCGTTCGCGCAGATACGCCAGGTGCTTCGATATCTTGACCTGCGGCTCATCCAGAATCTCCTGGAAATGACAGACACAGAGCGGCGTCTGGGTGAGGAGATGGAGGATGCGCAGCCGCGTCGGATCGCAGAGGCACTGGTAAATCTGGATCAGGTCCATAAGACTCGGTCTTAGCAGCAGCAGCCGGTGCCGGCCGCTTCCGTCTTCTCCGCGGGGCTACAGCAGCCATCGTCGATCCCGCATTTTTCTTTCGCCAGACAATCGGTGTGCTTCTCACCCAACTGCAGTTCGATAGTTTCGCCGACCGCCTTGGCAGTGGCGATCGGGTATTGCGCCACCACGCAGCAGTCGTATTCCACTTCCACCTCCAAGTCATCGTGCGGCAACACCTGCCGGCCGAGCTCGAGGATTTTCGCAAAGGTGCCCGCATCGAGTCGGTGGCCGGTATCATTCGCCACATAGGTCTGGAGCAGGCAGGTCTCGCTGGTGTCGTGCAGGGTCCCGCCGCAATCAACGAAGCGCTTCGCCACATGACCCACTTCCGTGATGTGGAAATGCGCCGGGATCTGGTCGCCATCGGGCAAGGTAAAACGCAGCAGCGCGGCAGGGTCGGAATGGAGAGTGGCTTTGAGTTCGCTGAGTTTCATAACGCGTCGAGTATATTCCCGTATAAGAATATGTCAACCGATCCGAGGCCGACCGCGTTGTAGTGAAGGTTTCTCCCGCGGTTTTTGTTTTTGCGAGCGGCAGCAAAGACCGGTGTCGATAGTAAGCTCTGACCCCTTAATGCACCCGCTTCGAGGTGGGAGAAGAGCCCATGGCAACCGAGCGTGCGGTGACCAACTCGGCTCGCAGCGCGAGAAGGCCGCGGCGGATGCGCGCTTTTACGGTGCCGAGCGGAGCGCCGAGTTTCTCGGCGATCTCTGTTTGGGTGAGGCCGCCGAAGAACGCTAGTCTGATGACATCGACCTGGGTGGGTGCGATGCGACTGAGGGCGGCGCGGACACGTTCGTCCTCATCACGCTGGCTCACGAGGTCATCAGGAGTCGCGGCTGAAACAGGTGGAACGGCTGCGGCTTCCGTGGCAGCCGCTTCGCTGAGCTTATAACCGCGTTGTCGCGCGCGCAGCCGATCGATCGCTTTGTTGCGCGCGATCTTTAACGACCACGAGAAGAAAGTGCCGCGATCCGGATCGTAGGTCGCAGCCCGCTTCCACATC
>JBPCRH010000028.1:0-2512 GCA_050997075.1 Chthoniobacterales bacterium | reverse complement strand
CTTCCATTCGGGTCGCACTTCCGTGTGGCTCACGTCGTTCGCAAAGTTCGTCGCGGCAGAATGCCGCGACCAGCCCACGAAACGTGGGCGCTACCCGGAGACTAGGCCTCGCTCAAGCCTTCGCGAGCTTCGGCGGGAGCAACCAACGCAGCCGCGCCTCGTCCGTCTCGGCGCGATCAACCAGCGCCACGCCCGCTTTCGGAAGCTTGATTCGCGCGTTCGTTAGGGCGCCGATGACGCGGGAGAAATC
Source organism: Chthoniobacterales bacterium (assembly GCA_050997075.1). Lineage (GTDB taxonomy): Bacteria > Verrucomicrobiota > Verrucomicrobiia > Chthoniobacterales > UBA10450 > Palsa-1392. Next base: position 2,262 of record JBPCRH010000028.1, on the reverse strand, counting down.
TTCTTCGTGGCCGACAAGCAAGAGTGTTTTCCCGGCGTGCCGCGACTGCAAACGCCGGAGCAGCGCGAGATCGAAGCCGGGTTTGAGGCACTTATTTTCCCGGCATTTCACGCCGAGAAGCTCCGCCGCGATCGCCGCGGTCTGCCGCGTCCGCACGAGCGGGCTGGTCAGGATCAGATCGGGCGCGACCTTTAGCCGAACGAGCAGCTGCGCGACAGCGTGCACTTCTTTTTTCCCCGCCGGCGTCAGCGGACGGTCGTCATCCGGGCCGCCCCAGTTCGGCCAGTTCGCTTTCCCGTGCCGCAAAAAATAGAGCTTCACAACAGGACCCAAACGCGCGCGAGCAGGTAGCTGATGAGCGCCGTCACCGGGAGGGTAAAGACCCACGCCCAGACGATCTGTTGGACGACGCCCCACTTCACGCCGCTGAATCTTTTTACCGCGCCTACGCCCATGATCGAGGTCGAGATCACGTGGGTGGTCGAAAGCGGAATGCCGTAAGAGCTCGCGACCTGGATGATGACCGCGGCGGTCGTCTCCGCCGCGAAACCATGGACCGGCTGCAGCTTCACCATCTTGTGCCCGAGGGTGCGGATGATGCGCCAGCCGCCCGCCGCCGTGCCGGCCGCCATCGTTCCCGCACAGAGCACGACCACCCACGTGGGGACCGCGAAAACCGGCGTGCGTAGGAAATGCAGAAACGGCGTGAGCCCGGCGAACGCGCCATTGGCGGTGCCGGTGAAGAGCGCGAGCGCGATGATGCCCATGGTTTTCTGCGCGTCGTTCGTACCATGGCTGGGCGCCATCCAGGCGGCGCTGACGAGCTGCAATTTTCCGAAGACCTTGTGCACCAAATGCGGAGTGAACGACTGCAGCGTGAGCAGGAGTATGAACATGAGCAGCCCGGCGACGAGGAAGCCGATAACCGGTGAAGTGACCATCGGCACGATCACTTTCGGGATGAGGCCGCTCCCCCATTTCAGGACCGAGAAGTCACCTCCGGAAGCCGCGAGCGCAGCGCCGCAAAGTCCACCGATGAGCGCGTGACTCGAGCTCGACGGCAGTCCGAGCAGCCAGGTCGCGAGATTCCAAACAATCGCGCCTAACAATGCGCAAAGGATCGTCCGCATGGTCACGACTTTGAGGTCGACGATGCCCTTGCCGATCGTGCTCGCGACCGCCGTGCCCATGAGCGCGCCGGTCAGATTAAAAAAAGCAGCGAGCGCGATCGCCTGCCGCGGCGTCAGGACTTTGGTCGAGACGACGGTCGCGATGGCGTTGGCCGCGTCGTGAAAACCGTTGATGTATTCGAAGGCGACGGCCGCGAGGACGACGAGGAGGAAGAGCAGCATTCCGCAGGTTCCCCTAACGAATCAGGAATATTTGAGCACGATCTGGAGGATGATGTTGCCGGCGTCGCGGCAACGATCGATCACCTTCTCGAGCAGCTCGTAAAGGTCCCGCAAAAAGATGATCTGCTTCCCCTCGTAATCGCCGTGGTAGAGCTCGCGGAGCATCTCGAGCTCGAGCTTGTCGGCATCGCCTTCGATCGTTTGCAGGCGCGCGTTCATTTCCCGCGCGGTCGCCGCGTCGGTGCCGTTGCGCAGCTCTTTCACCATCGCGAGCACGGCCTCAGCCGCCTGGTCGAGAAGCTGCAAATGTTTCGTGAAATTCCGCCCGTGCAGATCGTCCGGGAAGATGAGAACGCGCTCCCCGATCTTCTCAACCGTCTTGGGAATTTTATAAAGCGCGGTCGAAAGCGCCTGGATGTCTTCGCGCTCGAGCGGGGTGATGAAGGTTTTGCAGAGCTGCTCGGTCAGCTCCTGCGTGATCTCTTTGTCTTTCCGCCGGCTCTGGACAAAAGCCTCCAGGCTTTCGGGCGAAGCATGCTGCTCGAGCTTCGCGAGCAGAGCGACGAGGTGATGCACGCTGCTGTCGGCCTGCTGGGCGCTGGCCTCCAGCAGGTCGAAAAATTTTTCATCGTGCCCGAGGAGTTTTTTAAGCGAAAACATGGCGTGGCTCCGGTTTCGCTTTCCGGTTAACCCAGAACCGACTCACGGCCAAGCGCAAAAAGCGCGCCCGGCGCTTCCTCCTCCCAGCTCCTGACCGTGGGCACCCAACGAACCGCGCATCTGGCCCGGGTAGCGCCCACGTTCCGTGGGCTGTTCGCGCTGTTCCAGCTCGACGAACTTTCCTCGAGACGAAAGCTTCACTAGACATTCGAGTCTCTCGCAAAGTTCGCTACCTTTCAACACCCCCCCC
>JBPCRH010000009.1:0-4301 GCA_050997075.1 Chthoniobacterales bacterium | reverse complement strand
GCCACCGACGTCTGCCAGGAGCATCGCCGGGGCCGTGACCAGCGCCTTTCCCGACTGGTGCAAGCCTTCGCGAATCGAGAGGAGATGCTGGTTGTAAGTCGGCATCAGGTTCGAGTTCCAGCAGATGCCGATGAAATACTTGTGTTCATCCGCGAGGACGTCGGCGAGCAGCGCCGACTTCGCGATTGCGCCCTTGATGTCGTTGAGACCGCCGTGGACGTAGATAACGACTTCGTCGTCACCCGACTGAGCCGCCGCTTGAAACATCGCGGCGAGATAAGTCACCAGATACGCACGACCTTTCAACGCCGTCACCATTCCCGCCGAGTAGGGCAGCACTTTCGGTTTGAGATGAGCTTCCACCGCGCGGCGCAACGCGACTGAATCCACGCGCGCTTTCCGCGTGTCTTCTCCTTCCAACGGAGCTTTCGCATAGCTGCCCTGGTAATGCCGATCTTTGCCAGGACCGGAGATCGTGATCGTAGGCCAGAGCGCGTTCCCATTCTCGTCGATCGCGAGGATATGACTGCGATACCACTCCGGAGGATGCGCCGGAGGAATCGAATGCGCGGCCTCGGCCACGGCCACGAACGATAGGCTGACCCCGCCAAGCAGGAGGACAAAGGTTCTGAGAGAGGAGGGTTTCATCCCTCCGGTCTACCAACCGCTCTGCCGCGCAGACAAGACCGGTTTCCGCGGATTTACTCCTCGCTTACCGCGGTCTGCGCCAACTCGCTGCACTTGCGCAGGTCGAGCTTGCCGGTCGCGAGCACAGGGATGGTGTCTACTTGCCTAACGAGTCGCGGAATCCACAGGTTCGGCACGCCCGCCGCGTGCAACTGTTCGCGCAATTTGTCCTGGTCGATCGCGATCGTGCTCAGGATGACGAGCGCTTCTCCCTTCGCCGCATCCGGCGCGGAGGCGACCGCGATCGTGCGCTCGCCTTCGTTTCCGATCCCGAGCGCGGCGAGGACTCTTTGTTCGACTGTTTCATGCGGCACCATCTCGCCGGCGATTTTCGAGAAGCGCGAGAGGCGACCTTCGATGAACAAAAATCCGTCCTCATCGAAGCGGCCGAGATCTCCCGTCTTCAGCCAGCCCTCCTGAAGCACCTCCGCGGTGCGTTCGGGTTCGTTCAGGTAACCCTCGAAAATATTCGGGCCGCGCAGCCAGAGCATGCCACTCTCGTGCAGCGACAACTTCGTCCCCTCCTCCGGTTCGCGAATCTCCGCGGCGATGCCCGGCGCCAGTTTCCCGACCGAGCCGGGACGATTGGAAGGCTGGACCGGATCGCCCGGATTGTCCGGCTCCGGGTCGGGCAGATTTACGCTCACAACCGGCGAAGTCTCCGTCAGGCCATAACCTTCAAAGACCGGCTTGCCGAAGCGGTCCGCAAAAGCGTCAGCCAGACTCTGCGGCAACTTCTCCGCGCCGGTGATCGTTAGGCGCACGCTCGCAAGCTGCGCGCGCTCCGCTTTGCGCAGGTAGCCGCGCAGGAAGGTCGGCGCCGCGAGCACGACCGTGACGCGGTGACGCGCGATCAACTCCGCGCACTTCCCGGCTTCGAGGGGGTTCGGATAAGTCGCGATCCGCACCCCATCGATGAGCGGAAACCAAAGGGTGACCGTGCAGCCGAAGCTGTGGAAAAACGGAAGCGCGGCGAGAATCACATCCTCGTCGTTGGCGTTAATCAGGTCTCGAAACTGCGAGACGTTACCGACGAGATTGCGATGGCTCAGAACCACACCCTTCGGATCACCCGAGCTGCCGCTGGTGAAGAGGAGCACGGCTTCGGCGGTGCCTCCTTTCCGATCGATGCCGAGCATTTTGATCAAGGCCCACGCGGGCAGAAAAATCGCCGCCATCCACCAGAAAGAAATCTCCCGCTTCATGCTTGGGAGAAGCTGATCGAGCGCGATGACTTTTTCCGGCCAAGGGAAGTCGGGCAGGCGTTGCTCGAAAGCCTTCGCCGAGATTGCAGTCGTCAGGCCGGCGATCGCCTGGGCGCGCTCGAGCGCGTGCCGGCCGCTGGTGAAATTCAGCCCGACCGGGACCTTCCCCGCGAGCACGACCGCGAGATTGGCCACGACCCCGCCCTTGCTCGCCGGGAAGACAATGGCCACACGCGGATCAGGTAAATCTCGGCGCAGACGCCGACTTAATGCGGCCGCGACCCCGAGCAGTTTGCCGCAGCTCAGGGTGGAATCATCGAGGCCATCGATCACGAGCGTGCGCAAAGGATGGCGCTTCAAGCCGCGCACCGCCGCTGCGCCGAGATGCCCGCTCAATTCCGGGCGCTGGCGGTAACAGCGTTCGCCCAGCTTCAAGAGTTCCTCACGAACGGTCGCGATATCCGCCGCGTCGGGCGCGAGCGGCGAACCGAATTCCACCGTCGCCGGATAGGGAAAATGACGCGGCCATTTCCGGAAAAAACGATGGCCTTGGTAAGAAAAGATCGAGCCCCAAAGTTGATCGAGCCAGACCGGCACGACCGGCGCGCCGGCTTGGTGCGCGATGATCTCGTAGCCGCGTCGCAGCCGGAGCAACGTCCCGGAACGGCTCAGCTCGCCTTCCGGAAACATGCAGACGATTTCGCCCGCGCGAATCTTCTCCGCGGCGAGGCGCATCGCGTCCTTCGCGCGACGCGGTGTGATCGGGATGCAGCCGACCAGGCGCAGGACCGGATGAAGCCACCGATGCTCGTAATATTCCTTCGCCACGAGGAAGCGGATCGGGCGTGGCGAGGCGAGGAGCAGAACGATCGCATCGACAAAAGAGATGTGATTCGGGAGCAGTAAAAATCCGCCGGCTGGCAGGCGCTCCACTCCGTTCGCGCGCACACGATAAATCATCCGCGCGAGCGGCATCGCGAAAAAACGCAAGGTGCGCTCGGCAGCGGAAAGGGGCGGCATTGCTTTTAGATTTACAATCGGCGCGCGTCCGACTGCAATCGGCAAATCGATGGCGAGCCCCGTGCATTCCAGATCCGCTGCACGTTTCGCGCTCGCGCTTCTGCTCGGGATTAACCTCCTCAACTACATCGATCGCTACGTCCTCGCGGCGGTCGAGCCGCAGATTCGCGCGACCTTTTTTCACCCCGGCGACCCGAACGCGATGGCGGTGACGGGATTGTTAGGCACGGCGTTTTTTGTCACCTACATGCTCTCGGCGCCGGCGCTCGGCTGGCTTTCCGATCGCTTTTCGCGCTGGGTGATCATCGGCGTCGCGGTCTTGCTCTGGAGCCTTGCAAGCGGCGCTTCCGGATTGGCGACAACGTTCGGCATTCTTCTCTTCACGCGCGTCCTCGTCGGCATCGGTGAGGGCGGATACGGGCCGGCCGCGCCCACGATCCTCGCGGATCTTTTTCCACTCGCGATTCGCGGGCGCGTCCTCTCGGCTTTCTGCGCGGCTATCCCGGTCGGCGGCGCGCTCGGTTATGTCCTCGGGGGAATAATCGGGAGCCATTGGGGTTGGCGCTGGGCGTTTTACGTCCTCACGCCTCCGGGATTGGTGCTCGGGTTGATTTGCCTTTTCCTGCGCGACCCGCGCGGCCGTGGCGCGGATCGGCGGCAGGAAAAAAAGGCGACTTGGAACGACTACCTCCAGCTCCTCCGCACGCGCTCTTATGTGATCAACTGCTTCGCGCAAACCGCCATGACTTTTGCCTTCGGCGGACTGGCCTTCTGGATGCCGGCGTATTTGCTCTACCGTCATCTGCCCTCGGCATCCGGGACAGCAACCTTCGGCGGCATCACCGCCGTCGCCGGCCTCATCTCCACGATCACCGGCGGGGTCATCGCCGATCGCCTGCAACGGCGAAACTCCGGCGCTTACTTCCTCGTTTCCGCGGTCGGGATGCTGATTGCCGCGCCGTTATTTGTGGCGATGCTCTTCACGCCTTTTCCCTACGCTTGGGGGCTGCTCTTCGGCGCGGTCTTCTTTGGTTTCCTGAACACCGGCCCATCGAACACCGCGCTCGCCAACGTCGCGCTCCCCGCCGTCCGCGCGACCGCTTTCGCGCTCAACATTCTCGTCATTCACGCCCTCGGCGACGCCGCGGCGTTCCCGACGATTGGGTTCATCGCCGGGCATTCGAACCTGAATATCGGCTTCCTTCTCATCTCGCTGATGATGCTCCTCTCCGGCGTGATCTGGCTCACCGGGATCAAACATCTCGGCACGGACACCGCCCGGGTCGAGGGCGTCGCCACGACCGCTTAATCGCGGTGGTGACGGCGTCGTCCACAAGCAGTCATCCTGAGCGGAGCGCAGCGGAGTCGAAGAATCCCGCCGGGTTCTGG
>JBPCRH010000472.1:0-3475 GCA_050997075.1 Chthoniobacterales bacterium | reverse complement strand
AAACCAGCGCGCAACGAATCCGGCTGTTCCACTTCATCGGCCAGCCTGTCGGTTGGCGACCGGTTGAATGGCGTCTTCCGCCGGCGAAGTGGTGGTCGGGCTTAAACGGACGATGTCGCGCTCGGCGATCGGGATCATTTTCAGGTAGCCCTCTTTCAAGCGCCGTTGCAGCGCCGCGTGCGAAGTGAGCGCGGCGATCTGGCCTTTGAGTTCGATGTTTTGCAAACGGGCGGAGGTCAGTTCCGTCTCAAGTGCTTTCCGATCGTTCCCGATCTGATTGAGCGTGAGCGTGCGGTAAACGTAAAGCAGGCCGGTCACGGCGACGAAGGCGAGGAGGACAATCCAGCGCGCGAGGGAGGCAGCGTTGATGGCGTTGTATTGCTTGCGGCGGGGGCGTTGCATTTAGATCCTTTCTGCGACGCGCAGTTTCGCGCTGCGCGCCCGCGGGTTGACGCGTTGTTCGTCCGCGCTGGGTTCGATCGGTTTGGAAGTGACGAGGGAGAAAAAATAATCGGGATTCGGCCGGGGCGCGGGCCATTCGGGGCGGTCTAACGACTCCTTGCTCCGATCGCGGAAGAAATTCTTCGCGATCCGATCTTCCAGCGAATGAAAGGTGATAACGGCAAAGCGCGCGCCTGTTTCCAGCCGCGTCGTCAGCGCCTGCAAACCGTCCGCGAGCGCACCGAGTTCGTCGTTTACTTCCATGCGCAAAGCCTGGAAGACCTGGGTGGCGGGATGGCGTCGGCCGTGCCGCGGAACGATTTTCTCGATCGCGTGCGCGAGTTGGATGGTTTCGCGGAAAGGCTCGGTTTTGCGCTGCTTGACGAGCTGGCTGGCGATGCGCCGTGCGGCCGGCTCTTCGCCGTATTCGCGGAAAAGCCGCGTCAGTTCTTCTTCGCTGAAGCCGTTGACGATGTCGGCTGCGGTCAATTCCCGGCGCGGATCCATCCGCATATCGAGCGGGCCATTGCGCATGAGGCTGAAGCCGCGGTCGGCGTTTTCGAGTTGGCGTGAGGAAACGCCGAGATCGAGGAGCGCGCCGCCGATCTTGGCGACCCCGAGTTCGTCCAGCACGCGGCCCGCGTCGCGGAAATTCGCCTGCCGCAGCGTGACCCGGCCACCGAAAGGCGCCAATCGCTCCGCGGCCGCGGCGATTGCATCCGGATCCTGATCGAGCCCGAGAATGTCCGCACCGGTTGGCAGAATCGCTTCCGCGTGGCCACCGCCGCCGCAGGTGCCGTCGAACACGAGCGCGCCCGGGCGCGGCGCGAGCAATTCGACCACTTCCGTGGCCAGGATCGGGCGATGGTAAGTGTAATCTTCCATTTCCTGCGCTTCCTCCTCCAGCTCGAGCGGACCGGTCGCGAACCACCCCGAGCGTTCGAAAAGCAATGCGTTCATCGACTTGCTCGCTAGTACTCCAGCTTCCCGGCGGCCTCGCGGTAAAGAGGCTTGTCGTGCCCCATCACGCGATCCCATTCCGGCCCATTCCATACTTCAAAAAGCCCGTGGTTGCCCGAGAGCACCACCTCGCCCCGCAGATCGAGTTGACTGCAAAAATTCTCCGGCAAAACCATGCGCCCTTGCGTGTCGGCGCTCGCCTGCTGGGCCGAGGCGTGCATGAACCGGAGATACGCCCCGATTTGCGCGGTTGTGAGATCGGTCGCCGCTTCCGCCTTGGCGATCATGCGCGAAAACTCCGCGGGCGTCATAATGCGGAGACACTGGCGATCCGCGCGCGGAAACATGAAGAAATCGGAGCCGCCAATCTTCCGCCATGCCTTCGGAATGGTGAGGCGATTTTTGTCGTCAATGACATGACGCACTTCCCCCGCATAATGAGGTCTGGGTTCGATGACGGTTTCCATCTGGCGGTGGGGAGTTATGCCATTTCACTCCACTCTGCCCCACTTGTAACCACTTTGCGTGCCAGGGGTCAACGGTTTTATTGCGCTTCAGTCGGGAATTTACGTGGGCGAAAGGCAGCCGGCCGCAACCCTTCCGGGACCGCGCTTGCTCCGAACGGAAAAGGCCACTAATAAGGAAGCGGATGATCGATTACATCCAGAAGGGTGGCCTCCTCATGTGGCCGATCCTGGTTTGCAGCATCATTTCGGTGGCTGTTTTTGCGGAGCGCCTCTTCTACTTCCATCGCTCCAGCATTCACGTGGGCGAATTTCTCCAGGGCCTTTCCAATCTGATCGCGCGGCGCAATTTCGCCGAAGCGCTCCATGAATCCGCCGGCACTCCCGGGCCGGTCGCGCGCGTCATCCACGCCGCGATTATCCGACATGATGCACCGCGGGATGAGCTGCGCGAAATTGTGCAGGAAGCCGGCCAATTGGAAGTGCCGAAACTCGAACGCTTGCTCGGCGTGCTGGCGATGATCGCCTTTCTCACACCGCTTCTCGGATTGCTCGGGACCGTCGCTGGCATGATCGACGCCTTCGGGACGATTTCGTCGAATGGCGGCTACGCCAGCGTGACCGAACTCTCGAGCGGCGTTTATAAAAGCTTGCTCACGACCGCGGCCGGGCTCGTCGTCGCCGCACCCACCTTTGTCGGCTACAGCTATCTCTCGTCGCGCGTCACCACGATCATGCACGAGATGGAGCGCGCTGGGACGGAAGTGGTGCACCTGCTGACCGATCACGGACCGCCGAGCGACATCATCGCCTTTGCGCCGACACCCGGGAAATTGGTGAATCGTGAACATTGACGGGTGAACAGAAACACGCGGTGCGTCCCACCATTCACCCGCCATTGATCACCATTCACATCCCCTCTGTCCGATGAAACTCACCCGCACGAAGGAACATCACTTCGGCTGGCTCGGAATCGTCGCGATGATCGACGTGGCATTTTTACTCATCTTCTTCCTCCTCCTGAGTTCGAATTTTGTCTGGCATCCGGGAGTGGCCATCTCGCTTCCGCTCTCGCGCTTCACGCTGGGGCCGCAGATTAATCCGCAGATCATCAGCATCACCGGCGGACCTGCGCCCGCGGTTTATTTTCGCGATCAAAAGGTGGCCTTGGAGGAGATGGGGCCGCTGCTCGACGCCGCCAAAGCAGATGGCCGGCCGGTCATCATCCGCGCCGATCGGTTGACGCCGTACGAAACCGTCGTGGCGGTAACCAATGCCGCACTCGAGCACGGCATCGCCTCCGTCTCGCTCGCGACCGCACCGCCATCGACCGCGCGGAGCAAATGACCCCGGCCGCTGCCAAGCCGGCGGGGTATGCGCCAATTTTCGATTGGACTGCGAAGCGCAGCCGTAAGATGCCGCTAGCCGCTTTCCTGCTCGGCTCATTGCTTCTGCACGCGCTCTGTTTCTACCTTTTTCAAATCGTCTATCCCGTCACCGTCTCGCTCCTGCCACCGCCCGCGCGCGTCAATCTGATCACCGCCGACACCGACGAGGGGCGCCTGCTCTTGCGGTGGGTGGAGGCCGAGAATTCTGCTCTTACTTCGACC
>JBPCRH010000458.1:0-3910 GCA_050997075.1 Chthoniobacterales bacterium | reverse complement strand
ATCCCGATCACTCCCGGCACGACGTAGTCGATGCAGCGCTCTTCCGGGTTGTAGCGGATGTGCGCTTTCACGTCCCATTGCGTCCTCGAGGAGACGAATTCCTTCCGCACTTCCACGGGCAACTTCTTCGCCAGGTCGAGCACGCCTTCCGGGAGCGACTCCACCATCTGGTCGCGCTCTAGTTTTTGAAATTCGCCGAGACTTTCCTGGACGCGGCCTTCCAATTCGCTCGCGGTGTTCGTGTCCGAGCCGTCGAGAAAAAGCGGGAGGGGGAGCGGGTCGCCATTCTTTAAACTCGCGCCCCAGCCCGCCGGAATGACGAGCGCGGCGCGCACCCCTTCCCGGAGCAAATCCGGCTGACCGGTCGAAGTGGAACGCTGTCGCCAGGCGAAGGTTTTCGCCTTCAGCAGTTCCTTCACGAACGAGTCGGAGAGCGGGGAATGATCGGCGTTTTCAAGCAGCGCCGGGACATCGGTCGAAGCCGTGCTCTCAAAGGCGTGCCCAAAAATGAGCGTGAAAACCGGCGGCAAAATCAGAAGGAGGACGAGGATGCGCCAGTCGCGATAGATGTGGATGAACTCCTTTTTCGCGACACTCCCGATCGCCTGGAGACTAAAACTTCCTCTCATGGCAGCGCCGCTTTGTTCAGCATCTCCTCGTAGCCCTGCGAATAGGCGGTGAAGACATCCTCCATGTCGGGCGCAGCCCAGCGATGATCCCGCAGTTCCAGCCCTTCGAACGGCCAGCGCGCCCGCCATTCCGCGAGCAGCTTCTCCGCTTCCGGGGCATAAACGCGGAGGTTCCCGCTGCGCAGCGAGACCCCGAGCACGCCCGGCACCTCCCGCAGCCTAACGAGCGCGGGCATGAGCGGCCGGACATCGAGCTCGAGGAGTTTGGCCTTGAACGTTTCCATCAACTTCCGCGGCGACGCCTTCGCGAGGAGCCGGCCGTTGTCGATGAAGCCGACGTCGGTGCAGCGCTCCGCTTCGTCCATGTAATGGGTGGTGACGAAAATCGTGATCCCGCTGTCCCCCAGGTTGTAGAGCAAATCCCACATCTGCTGCCGATGCACCGGATCGAGCCCGGAGGTTGGTTCGTCGAGGAAAACCAGGGGCGGCGCGTGCACCAGCGCGCAGCCGAGCGCGAGCAGTTGGCGCATCCCGCCGGAAAGTTTCCCCGCGGGCGTATGATGCTTTTTCACCAGATCCATCTGCACGAGGAGCGCCTTGATCCGTGCCTCCATCTTGTTCGGCGGCACGCCGTAGGCGCCGGCGAAAAAGCGCATGTTCTCGAGCACGGTGAGATCGGGGTAGAGACTAAATTTTTGCGCCATGTAACCGAAGCGGGCGCGGACCGCGTAACGCTCGCGCCAGACATCGCCGCCCACGATCGTGGCCGTGCCGGAAGTCGGCCGCAGAAGCCCGCAGAGCATCCGCATGGTCGTGGTCTTGCCCGCACCGTTCGCGCCGAGAAAGCCGAAGATTTCGCCGCGGCCGATGCGCAGGGAAAGATCGTCGACCGCGACCACGTCGCCGAAGTTTTTCGTTAGGCCGTTGATCGAGAGGATCGGTTCACTCATGCGCCGCGCGGATAATAGCCCGAGCCCGGGGGAGGGCGAAATATTCCCCCACTTTAATCCTGCACCTACACTTACACCTACACCTCTGCGCTCTGATGTGGTCGCGCGGAGGGACAGCCCCGGTGCGTTCAGGCGTGAAGTCGTGCAAGTGTAAGTGTAAGTGCAGGATTAAAGTGAATGAAGGCTGCGCCTTCATTGACACCCGAATCTTCCTTAGAAAGTTGATTCCAACATCATGAAAAAAACCGTGCTTCTCCTCTCATTTTTGGTCTGCGCGCTCCGCGCCGCCTCTGCCGAGCCGGTGAGCGAGCTGGCCGGGTTCTCCGTCCTCGGGAAGGTCGATCTCGGCGAACTGGCGAAGGGCGAGATCAAGACCGCGGCCGGACCGCGGATGAACACGCCGCGTTATCTTTCGGTGCAAAGCGTTTTCGTCGTCTCGCAACCGCCCGCGGCGGTCCTCGCGGCGATGAAACATTTTGATCCGACCGCGCATCGCGAGCTGAAGGTTTTCCTGCACGCCGAGCTCCCGGCCGCGTCGACGAGCGGCAACTTCTCCAGGCTCCCGACTGCGCCGGGAAATTCCGCGGTGAAAACGCTGAGCGAGAAGACGGAAAAAATGGCGTCCGATCTCCAGGTGAGCAAAGCGGAAGCGCAGAAGTTTTCCGCGGGCAAACCGGTCTGGGGCTTCTGGGCCGATCTGCTCGCGCAGCGCGCGCGCGAATTTGCCAGCGGCGGCGCGCGAGCGCAGGCCCCTTACGATCACACGAGCGCGGCGGTGCAGCCGGGGAAGGAACTGGCCGGGCTTGTTAGGCAACAAGGCGCGGTCAACAAACAGTTCGGCAGCTTCCTCAACTCCACCGGCCTGCTCGGCGGCAAGGGTTCGCTCAAGCCCGATCTATACTGGGAACTGCTCCAGGTCGAGGACGACGGCGTTCTCACTCTCGGCGCTTCCTATACCCGCGGCACCTCCGGCGGCGGCTACCAGTTGGCCGATGGACTTTATTACGCGAGCGGTGGCTACGACGTCGCGCTCACTCTCTACCAGCTCTGGCCAGTCGACGTCGGCGGGAAACCGTCGACCCTGGTCTGGCGCGGTGATTTTATTTCCGCAGCGTCGTTAGGCGAACTCCACGGCATCGAGCGCATCGCCTCCGAGGGCGCGATGAAAAAGGATATTTCGAAGGCGGTCTCGGCCTTCAAAAGCGAAGCTGCCCGATGAGCATTCGATCCCTCTTCGGCGCCGCGTTTCTCGCCGCGACTTTTAGTGCCCGCGCTTTCGCCGGCAGCGACAAAGACGTGGTCAGCTCTGAAAACCTGCCGGTCACGCCGGCGCCGTTTCGGTTTTCCGGAGAGTTCGTGATCGAGCAATCCTATGTCGGCGACTCCGACGTCGCCCGTGGTGCGCGGGACGTAAACGGCTTCGACGAGCTCTACACGAACCTGAAATTCGTTTACACCCCGCGGGTGAAATACGGCATCATCCGCGCCGGCGCGCAGCTCGAGCGCTATTCGTTAGGCTACGGGAACGGCGGCGGCCAGCAGTTGCCGAATACGCTCCAGGCGCTCAACGCCATCGTCGGCTTCGACACCCGCCTCGGCGATTCCATTCTTGTGCGCCTGGAAGCGCAGCCCGGCATTTACGGCACCACTTTCGACCAGCTCTCGGGCGATCAATTCAACGTCCCCTTTCTCCTTGGCGGCACTTACATTTACAGCCCGGAATTGCAGTTCGTTTTCGGCGTCGGCGTGAATCTGCAGCAGAAATATCCGATCCTTCCCGGCGGCGGGATTCGCTGGAAGTTCGCGCCCAAGTGGGTCCTCAACGCCGTCCTCCCGACGCCGCAGCTCCAGTATGAGGTGAGCCAGAGCGTGACCGCTTTCGCGGGCGCGGATATCAAGGCGAACACCTTTCGGGTGGACGATCGGTTCGGGACGCGGAACGGCGACACTTCGCTGAATAACGCGTGGTTGAGCTACGAAGAAATCCGCGCGGGCGCCGGGATCGACTTGAAGCGGAACTCGAATCTGACCGTGCGCTTTGAAGGCGGTTACGCGGCCTATCACAACTTCGACTGCCATCGGACGCAAGTGCATTACCACAACGAGAGCGGGGCGCCCTACGCCTCGCTCATGTTGCAGGGCAATTTCTGAGAGGGAAAACTCGGTCATTCCGAGCGGAGCGCAGCGCAGTCGAGGAATCCCGTGGAGTGAGCTTAAAGGTTTCGCCACGGGATCCCTCGACTCCGCCCCGCCTCCGCGGGGCTCCGCTCGGGATGACACGGCTTTTAGACGCTCTCTAAGCAATTCCGCTCAAGCGACTCCGCTAACGCC
>JBPCRH010000457.1:0-7201 GCA_050997075.1 Chthoniobacterales bacterium | reverse complement strand
ATTCGAACCAACGAAGGCGTAAGCCAGCGGATTTACAGTCCGCCCCGTTTGGCCACTTCGGTACCTACCCGCGGGACGAGCGTTTGATATAGGCTCGCTCCCCGACGCCCGCAACTATTTGAAGAACCCCGCGATCGCCGCGACCACCGCGCGCTGCATTTCCGGCGTCAGCTCCGGGAAAATCGGGAGCGCGAGCGACTCGCGCGCGGCCCGTTCCGTCTCCGGGAGGTCGCCTTCGCGATAGCCCAGCTCGGCGAAACATTTCTGCTGATGAAGCCCAAGCGGATAGTAAATCGCCGAGCCGATTTCGCGCGCGGCGAGATGCTTTTGCAGCTCGTCCCGGCGCGGCGCGCGGATGACGTACTGGTGATAGATGTGGTGATTCGTCAGGCCGCTCTCGCCATAGGGCTCGGCCGGGAGCGTGATCGTGTTCGTCAGGCCGGCGCGCGCGAATTCCGCGCGGTAAAGATCGGCGACGGCGCGGCGCGCGGCCGACCATTCATCGAGATACGACAGCTTCACCCGCAGGACCGCGGCCTGGAGCGCGTCGAGCCGGAAATTCCCGCCGACGACATGGTGGAAATAACGCGGCTCCATCCCGTGCTGACGAAAGATGCGGAAGCGCTCCGCAAGCGCGTCGTCATCGCAGACGATCGCGCCCGCGTCACCGGCGGCACCGAGATTTTTCGAAGGATAAAAGCTGAGCGAACCAGCCGCGCTCATCGTCCCGGCCTGGCGCACCCCGGACGCGGCGGTGGGATATTCGGCGCCGATCGCCTGGGCCGCGTCTTCAATCACGGTCAGGCCATGCTTCTGTGCGAGGGCGTTGATCGGATCCATCTCGCAACACAGACCGAAGAGGTGAACCGGGACGATTGCCCGGACGCTTCGGCCTTCGTCGTCGATTAACTTCCCGTCCGCGTTTTTCCGGCAACGCCGCGCGATAAATTCCGCGAGCGCGCCCGGCGAGAGATTGAAAGTCGCCCGGTCGATATCGACGAAGAGCGGCGTCGCGCCGAGCCGCGCGATGCAGCCGCCGGTGGCGAAAAAGGTGTAAGACGTGGTGATGACCGCGTCGCCCGGGCCGATCCCAAGCGCCATCATGATCGCGAGTTGCGCGTCCGTCCCGGAGGAAACGCCGACCGCGTGGCGCGCGCCGCAGGATTCCGCGAGCGCGCGCTCAAACTCCTCCACCTTTGGTCCGAGAATGAAACTTTGGGTGCGCAGGATTTCGTCGAACTCGCGCCGGATCGGCTCGGCGAGCCGTTCGTACTGGGCGCTGAGATCGAGCAGCGGGACGCGCATCTCGCTACCGAAGCATGGGTGGCGGGTGCTGGCGAGCGCGCCCAACGAAGCGTTGACCATCCCGACGCACCCGGCTAGCCTCCCCGCGTGGCCTTACTCCGCAGCCTTTTCTGGTTGGTTCTCTTCGTGTTTTTCACGTTCTGTTTTCTCGTCCTCTTCGAGTACGGCCCGAGCGATTTCACGGCCGGTTTCCAGAAGGAAGGGCAACGGCTGGAGAAGTGGGCCGACCAGACGATTCACCCGAGTAAGAAAACGCCGCCGAAGCCCTGAGCGGCGCTCGCGCTCACGCTCCCGTTTGAGCTTCCCGTGATCGTGTCATCCTGAGGGAACCGAAGGATCTCTGACTCTTCTCCGAGTGGCGCTGAGCAGAGAGATTCAGAGATCCTTCGCTCTGCGCAGGATGACAAAAGGGGCAAACGAAGCCGACGTCGCGAGCGAAGGCGGCGCGGACGTTAGCCCACGAACTCCAGTTCGACCGCGTCCGGAATCAACCCGCTCGCTTCCGCCCGGCCGAGAAATTGCCGGATCGCTTCGCGCCCGCTTTCGCCGTAGTCGCGGGTGTAGTCGTTCACGTACATGCCGATGAATTCGCCCGCGAGCGCCGCATCCATATCACGCGCGTAGGGGAGCGAATGGCGGACGGCGGCTGCCCGATGCGCGAGGCCGTAGTCGATGCTCTCGCGCAGGATCTCGGCGAGATCGCGCTTCACCGCCGGCGCGAGATCCTTGCGCAGGACGTTGCCGCCTAACGGCAGGGGGAGGCCGGTCTCGGCTTTCCACCAGGCGCCAAGATCGAGGAGCTTGTGAAAACCCGCGGCGGCATAGGTAAGCTGACCTTCGTGAATGATCAGCCCGAGATCGGCGCGCCCGGATTTTACTGCTTCAAAAATCTCATCAAACGGCACCACGATGTGTTCGAAGTCGCGCCCGAGGAAAAGCTGGAGCGCGAGAAAAGCGCTCGTCATTTTTCCCGGGATGGCGATGCGTCGGCCGCGCAGGTAGGCGCGAAGGTCATCGTGAGGCGCGGCCTGCGGCAAGGCCGGGTCGAGCGTCACCAGCATCGGGCCGTAGCCGTCGCCCATGCTTGCGCCGCAGGTGAGGAGCGCATAACGCTCGCTGACAAAAGCATAGGCGTGAATCGAGATCGCGGAGATATCGAGTTCCCCGCGAGTCGCGCGCTCGTTCAGCGTCTGGATGTCTTCGAGGCGATGCTCAAACTGGTAGCCGCGCAGGTCGATCTTGTGCTCGGCCATGGCGTAAAACATGAAGGCATCATCGGGATCAGGAGAATGGCCGAGGGTGTAAACGTGCGTGTCGTCAGGCATGGGCAGGCATATTAAATCAACCCGCCCGCCGGCGCAGATAAATGATGCTGGCCACGAGCAAGCCCAATGGAAGTGCCAGCGCCGGCGCGTAAATCGCGGTCCGGAACATGATCGCGCGGACGAACATGATGCCTTCGAGATTGGCTGCAAAATGGAACGCCGCCGGCACCGCGACGAGCAGCGCGACCAGACTAATCGCGAGCGCAAGGAGGTAACGCCGGGTGTCGCTCGCGCTCGTCTCCGGTGGGTCTTGCCAGCGCAGCCAGCGGAAGTAGGCGACCGCGACGATCGCAAAACCGATGAAGGTGCTGGCCAGTTGGAGCACAAAGGGCAGCCGGAAAGTCGCCGCCCCAACAGGCACGACGGGATCCCAGAGCAAGGCGGTGCGTTGTGCGAACCAGCCCGATTCATGGGTGAAGGAGTCCCAGAAAATGTGTGTCCAGATTCCGAGAAGCAGCGAGAACAGAATTATCCACCAACGCGCCGGCCGCAGACCGCCGAACCCGGGACAAAGCGGCAGGAGCGCCGGCCGATGCGGGCGAGGCAGCGCGAAGGCGGCGGGCTTACAGAAAAGGTAAAACCCGAGAAGCAGAATCACGCCGGTTGGCAGACAGGCGAGGACGCTGCCGCGGAGCGAGTGCTCGAAAGTCGCGAGCTCGAATTGCCCGATATAATAGCCGAGATCGGGCGTCATGCTGCCGACGACGAGCGCGGGAAAATCGAGCGGCCAGGGAGTCGACCCGCGCAGGGGCAGCACGGCGGCGGCATGAGAAACAGTCCAGGGCATGACGGTTCGGGGAGGAACTGAGCCACATCTAAACGCGAAGAAAACCCCGATTTCCCGCGGCCCTCTCCGCCGCGACACTCTAATCCTGCACCTACACTTACACCTACACCTCCTCAGTTTCGAACCGACGAAGGAGTGTAAGTGTAAGTGCAGGATTAAAGTTAGACGCCACTCGAAAAAAACAGCCGTCCGACGCCGTCATCCCGAGCGAAGCCGAAGGCGCAGTCGAGGGATCCCGTGGAGTTTCTGGAAAGCTCCCCTGAAAGAATTCCGGCAACTTCGCTTCCCAGAAACTCCGCGGGATCCCTCGACTTCGCTGCGCTCCGCTCGGGATGACGGCGCCACTCAAAAAAATCAGCCGCTCATGACCACGAGTGCTACGGTGCCGCTCATGCGTTCCTCGGGAGCTTCTACACACATCGCCTGCCCGGATTGCGACGCCTACTTCGTCGCGCCGGAAATCGAGGAAGGCGAGCAAGTGGTCTGCCCGCAATGTCAGGCGGTCCTCTTCCATTATCATCACAATTCGTTGCATCGTGCCGCCGCGCTCACGGTTGCGGCGGCGTTCCTCTTCGCGGTCGCGAATTTCTTCCCGTTCATGACGCTCCAGGCGGGCTATCGGGAAAGCCAAATGCTGCTTTCGCAAAGTGTCACCGGCCTCGAAAGCGAAGGCTCGCCCTGGCTCGGGGTCGGGGTTGGCCTCTTCACCCTGGCCGCGCCGAGTTTGATCATCGGCGGACTGCTTTACCTCCTCGGCGGTCTGCTCCTGGATCGCAGGCTGCCGGGCGCGGTGCCGCTCTGCCGCTGGGTTTATCGCGCGCGCCGCTGGAATATGACTGAAGTTTTTCTCCTCGGCGCGCTCGTTAGTCTGCTCAAGCTTGGGAAGCTCGCCACCCTCACCCTCGGCATCTCCTTCTGGGCTTTCGTCGGGTTGATCATCTGCCTGACCGCGGCGCTTGCCTCGATCGATTATCGCGAACTCTGGACCCGGCTCGAGGACGCCGATTGATGAACGAATTTTCTCCGCAGTCCGCCGCCGCCAAAGGGCTCGCGCTCTGCCACGCCTGTGGCCGGGTCGAACCGGTCACGCTCGAATTTTGTCCGCGCTGCGGCGCCCGGCTGCACCTGCGAAACCCCGCCAGCCTCCAGCGCACGCTCGCGCTCACGCTCTCCGCATTTTTCCTCTACTTCCCCGCGAATATGCTGCCGATCCTGAAGGTCGAATCGATCGCTGGCGCGCAGGCCAACACCATCGTCGGCGGCGTCATTCAGTTCTGGCAGACCGGGGATTATCCGGTGGCGATCATCATTTTTACCGCGAGCGTCATGATTCCGGTTTTGAAAATCCTCGCGTTGCTTTGGCTTTGTCTCGCCGCCCGGCTCGGGCGGCATCCGCTCGCCATGACCCGGCTTTATCGCGTCACCGAGCAGGTCGGCCGCTGGTCGATGGTCGATGTTTTTGTCGTCGCCATTCTCGTCGCGGTGGTCCAGCTTGGATCGGTCATTTCGATTCATCCCGGCTCGGCCGCGCTTTCTTTTTTCGCGGTCGTGATCCTGACCATGCTCGCGGCGATGAGTTTCGATCCGCGCCTTATTTGGGACGCCACTGCGCACGCGCAGCCTAACGACTAACGAACTTCAAATTTTGGACAGGATTATCAGGATGAAGAATAAAGCGACCACGCGCCTCTCCCCCATCCTGTAAATCCTGTTAATCCTGTCTAAAAAACTCCGCGATGACTCTCGATCCAAAAACCCCCGAACCCACGAGCAAGCCGATTGTGCGCCGCCACAAATCGCGCTTCTCCGCGGTTTGGATCATTCCGGTGGTCGCCGCGGTTTTTGGGCTCTTTCTCGTCTGGAAGTATTATTCCGCGCGCGGCCCGGAAGTGACCGTGCGTTTCGATACCGCGGAGGGAATCGTCGCCGGCAAAACTCCGGTCCTCTGCCGGAGCGTGAATATCGGCACGGTCGAAAAGGTGACGCTGACCGACAAACTAAAGGTCCTCGTGACCATGCGGATGACGAGCGACGCCGAGGATCTGCTCAAGAAGGACACGCAAATCTGGGTCGTGCGCCCGCGCTACGGCGCCTCCGGCATCTCCGGTTTAAGCACCATCGTCTCCGGCAACTACATCGAGCTCGAGCCCGGTCTCTCGACGGAAGAGCGGTTCGAATTCATCGGCCTCGAGCAACCGCCGGTGACGCCCAAAGGCGTGCCCGGTCTGCACATCCGATTGATCGCGAACGAAGCCGGCGGCATCGATCCCGGCTCGCCCATCACCTACAAGGGACTCAGCGTCGGCAAGATCGAGAAGCGCACTTTCCTGCCGGACACGGGACAGGTCGAGTTCGACGCTTTCATCGAGGGGGACTACGGGAAATTGGTGCACCAAAAGAGCCTCTTCTGGAACATCAGCGGGATCGATCTCGAGGTCGGCGCGAACGGCGTAAAATTGCGCACCGGCACACTCGCGGCGCTCCTCCTCGGCGGCGTCACCTTTAGCGAGCCCGCGCTCGACGAAAAATCCGCGCCGGTCGCCGACGGCACCGTCTTCGTGCTCTACGACAGCTTCGAGGACACGCAGAAATTTTACATGAAGAATCCCCTGCCCTACCTCCTCCTCTTCACTGAGAGCGTGCGCGGGCTGAACCCGGATGCGCCGGTCGAGTTCCGTGGCATCCGCATCGGCACGGTCGAGGGTGTCTCCTTCAAGTATTTGCCTAACGATCCCGACCGGCGCGTCCCGGTCATGATCCGGATCGACCCCGACGTCATCACCGAGCTGCCCGATGGCTACGAGGCGGCGCAGCAGTTCATTTCCTACAACGTCTCGAAAGGTCTGCGCGCCAGCCTGAAGTCCGGTAACCTCCTCACCGGCCAGATGTTCGTCGACCTTGATTACCAAAAGGACGCGAAGCCCGCGGAAGTGCGCGAGTTCGAAGGCTACGAAATTCTCCCGACCGCGCCCGCCGGTGGTCTCGCCCAGATCCAGGAACAGGCCTCGGCGTTGCTCGCGAAATTGAACGCGCTCCCGCTCGAAAAAACGGTCGAGAACGCTTCCGCCGCCCTCGCCTCGATTAAAGCCACGGCGGATGGCCTGAAGAAAACGGCGAGCGGTTTCAACGACGATTCGCCGCTTTATCGCGACCTCTCCGAAACCCTCCGGCAACTCGATGAAACCTTGCGTTCGCTCCGCGGCCTAACGAACACACTCGAGCGCAAACCGAACTCGCTCATTTTCGGAAAACCGGGCAGCGTCCCGCCGCCGAAAGGAAGCAAACCTTGAAATCTGTGCGTCGTCACCTCTCCACCTGTCATTCTGCGCGCAGCGCAGAATCTCTGACCCTTCCCCGGCGTGAAGCGCCAGCGCCCGGAAAGAATCCCGCGCTCGCCCGCGCGCTCCTCCTGCTCGCAGCCCTTTTCCTCACCAGTTGCGGATCGAAGCAGGAGTTTTACCGCCTCAGCGCCGAGACCAAGGCGACCGCGGGCGGCGATCGCGCGATCAGTCTCGGCGTCGGCCCGATCACTCTCCCGGGTTACATCGATCGGAGCGAGCTCGTCTTCCAAAGCGGGCCGAACGAGTTCCAGGTCCCGCCGAACGTGAGCTGGACCGGTTCTCTGCAGGAAAACATCGCCACCGTCCTTGCGCGCGATCTGCAGGAACAACTCGGCGCGCGCGAGGTTCTCACCTACCCCTGGCCGGCCGGCCGCCCGCCCGGGCGCCGCGTCACTCTCGACGTCCGACAGTTCCACGGCATCAGCGGCAGCGACGCCATTCTC
>JBPCRH010000449.1:0-5839 GCA_050997075.1 Chthoniobacterales bacterium | reverse complement strand
AAAAGGTGAAAATCTCGGCTTCCCCTTCCTCGCCGGGGGGGCGCCCACTTTTTGTGGGCTGGTCGCGCCATTCTACCACGACGAATTTTGGGAAAAAAGCGACCGCCACGACAGAGCGAATCGCCAGGAAAGTTCGCGACGGTGGAACACCGTCGCCAGCACACGAGACGTGTGCGCTACCCCGGTCAGGGTGTCGGCGCCAACCCCGGGATTCGCCCATACCCGACGAACCGCGGGTGCCGCCCGGAGCTCTCGGCTTTCTTTGACGACGAGGTTTTGAAGTCGAACACGCTCACGCCAAACATTCGTTTCCCTTCGAAGGTGCGCCCGTCGCTCGCGCCGAGCATGAGCGGTTTGCCGGTGTCTTTATTCACGCCCAGGTAAATCATCGTGTGCGTGACCGGCGGATCTTTCTCAACGTCGTAGGTGCCGGTCCAGAAAAGGAGGTCGCCGGGTTTTAGTTCATCAAGCTCGAACGAGTCGAGCTCGTCGCTCAGCACCGCACGGAAGTTGCCCGCTTTTCGCACCCAGACATATTGGCCGCTGGCGTCGCGGGGCACGTCGTTTACCCCGTTCTCGCGCAGGACGTAGTAGATGAAGCCGGAACAATCGAGGCCGCCCTCTTTCGGATCGGCGGAACCGTAGGTGTATTTCAAATCCCGATTCGTTAGGCCGAGCGCGGTGTCGAGGACCTTGCGAATTTCCGGCGTGTTTTTGTCGTAACCCTTGATCTCGTCCGACGAAATCGTCGCGACCGTCGACACCTTTTCTGGTGAAGCACTCGCCGTCGGCGAGGGCGTTTCTTCCGGGGTCGGCGTGGGCGTGGGCGTCGGGGTTTCCGTGGGAGTCGGCGTTGGCGATGGCGTCTCGGTCGCGGTAGGGGTCGGCGCTTTTTTCTTCTTCCGCTTCGGCGTGGCCGTGGGCGATGAGGTGGGCGTCGGTGTCGGCGTGCTCTTCTTTTTCCTTGTCGAGCGCTTCTTGCTCCGGCGATGCGGAGACGGCGTCGGCGTGGGTGTCGCGAAGACTTTCCCGAGCGATTTCCCGATCTTTTCGCCTAACGACGGCTCTTCCGCCCGCAGTTCGGCCAGCGGGAACAGGCTCGCGACGAGCAGGAGGACGAAACGTCGCACGAGAAAATCAGGCGCCGATCTGCTCCAGGATCGCCTTGTTCATCTTGATCCCGGCTTCCATATTTTCGATCGGGAAGTTTTCGTTCGGCGAATGCGCGCGGCAATCCGCGAGCGCGAGCCCGATGAGGAGCGTCTCGACGCCGAGGATGTCGCGGAACGACGAGACGATCGGGATGCTGCCGCCCTCGCGAATGAGCGCGACGTCGGCTCCGAAAGCCTTCTTCAACGCCACCTGCGCGGCTTCGCCCGCCTCCGAGTGCGGATCGGTCAAATACCACGGGCCGCTGTGCCCATCGACGATCTCCATGGTCACGCCCGTCGGCAAGTGTTTCTCGAGATGTTTGTGCGCGAGCTTGAGAATCGTATCGCCGTCCTGATTCGGGACGAGACGGAAGGTAATCTTGGCCATCGCCTGGCTCGCGATCACGGTTTTAGTGCCCTTGCCCTGATAGCCGCCGCCGATGCCGTTGATCTCCGCGGTCGGGCGCGCCCAGATGCGCTCGAGGGTACTAAAACCTTCCTCGCCGTAGAGCGCCGGCGAGCCGGTCTCGTCGAGGATTTCCTTGTCGCCATCGATCGGCAACTTCCTCCACGCCTCGCGTTCCCAATCCTCCAGCGGCTTGACGTCGTCGTAAAAACCTTCGATCGCGACGTGCCCATTTTCGTCGTGCAACGTCGCGAGCAACTGCGCCAACGCCGTGATCGGATTCGCGACCGCGCCGCCGAAAACGCCCGAGTGCAGGTCCATTTTCGAGCCGGTAATCTTGAGCTCGAGCGCGGTCACGCCGCGAAGGCCATAGCTCAGGGTCGGCACCCCGCGCGCGATCATGCCGGTATCGGAAACGAGCGCGACATCGCAAGCGAGAGCGTCGCGATTTTCCTTCAGGAACCCGGGGAGATTGCCGCTCCCGATTTCCTCTTCGCCCTCGATGATGAGGTGCAGGTTCACGGGCAGGTCACCTTTTTCTTTCATCGTCTCCGCAATCCCGAGGATGTGGGCGAAAATCTGGCCTTTGTTGTCGGTCGCGCCGCGCGCGAAGACGAAGCCGTTTTTCAACACCGGATCAAACGGCGGCGAATCCCAGAGCTCGAGCGGGTCGGGCGGCTGCACGTCGTAGTGGCCGTAAAGCATGACCGTCTTGCGACCCTTTTGGTGTTTGTTTTTCGCCCAGACGATCGGGTGGCCCGGCGTGGAAACCAGCTTCGTTTCGAGGCCGATGCTGGTCAATTTTTTGACCAGCCAATGCGCGCATTCGCCGACATTTTCGCTGTAGCTGTCGTCGGTCGAGATGCTCGGGAAACGGAGAAAGGTGAAGTAGTCGTCGAGATAATCCTGGCGCATGACGAGGAGGTTAGTGCGCGTGCGCGGTGTTGTCATCCCGAGCGGAGCGCAGCGGAGTCGAGGGATCCCGGCGGGCGATTGGGAACCTCGGAATCGAGGCGGCTCAGAAAATCGACGGGATCCCTCGGCTTCGCTCGGGATGACACGAGTGCTACGCTTCTTCCCATGAAACATTGCGCGTGGTTCTTGATCGTTCTCTTTTCGTTAGGCATCGCTTGTTCTGCCGAGGCGCAGATCGATCGCATCACCGGGAAAACCTGGGCGACGCGCTCGGAAGTGCTCGCCCGGCACGGAATGGTTTGCACGAGCGTGCCGGCGGCGACGCAGGTCGGGCTTGATGTTTTAAAACGTGGCGGAAGCGCGGTCGATGCCGCGATCGCGGCGAACGCGACGCTCGGCCTGATGGAGCCGGTCTCAAACGGTATCGGCGGCGATCTTTTCGCGATCGTTTACAGCGCGAAGGAGCACAAACTTTATGGCCTCAACGGCAGCGGCCGCTCGCCCCGCGGACTCAGCTACGAGCAGTTGAAGAGCGAGCTCGCGAAACTGCACAGCGAATACCTTCCCCCGACCGGCATGATCCCAATCAGCGTGCCCGGCACGGTCGACGCCTGGGCGGAGCTGCACAAAAAATTCGGAAAACTCTCGTTCGGCGACGATCTCTCCGGGGCGATTCACTACGCGGAGGAAGGCTTTCCGGTGACGGAATTGATCGCCTATTATTGGAGCCGGAGCCTTCCGCTCTTCCAGGGTCTTCCCGGCGCCTACCTCGAAACCTACACGCTCGATGGCAAAGGCCGCGCGCCAGCAAAAGGCGACATCTTCAAGAATCCCGGGCTCGCGCACAGCCTGCGCCTGATCGGTGAAAAAGGACGCGACGCCTATTACAAGGGCGAGATCGCAGACAAGATCGATGCCTTCATGCAGGCGAACGGCGGTTACCTGCGCAAGGCCGATTTCGAGCAGCATAAATCGGAATGGGTCGAGCCGGTCTCGGTCAATTACCGCGGTTACGACGTCTTCGAACTGCCGCCGAACGGACAGGGCCTGGCGGCGCTCGAGATGCTGACTTTGCTCGAAGGTTTCGACCTGAAAGCGTGGGGTTTTAATTCTCCGGAAACGCTTCACGTCATGGTCGAAGCGAAGAAGCTCGCCTTCGCCGATCGCGCGAAATATTACGCCGATCCGGATTTCACGAAGATCCCGATCGCCGGTCTCATCTCGAAAAAATACGCGGATGCACGGCGCAAGCTGATCGATCCCGACCGCGCCGCGAAAAGCGTCGAGGCAGGCAACCCGTCGTTAGGCCAGAGCGACACGATCTACCTGTGCACGGCTGACGACGAAGGGAACATGGTCAGCCTGATCCAGAGCAATTTCCGCGGAATGGGCAGCGGGATCGTCGTTCCCGGTCTCGGCTTTATGTTCCAGGATCGCGGCCAGCTTTTCTCGATGGATCCGGCGGGCGCGAATGTTTACGCGCCGGGGAAACGGCCATTTCACACGATCATCCCGGGCTTCGTGATGAAGGACCAAAAACCGTGGCTCGCCTTCGGCGTCATGGGCGGCGACATGCAACCGCAAGGCCACGTGGAGGTGCTGACGAATATGATCGATTTCGGGATGAACGTGCAGGAAGCGGGCGACGCGGCCCGCTGGCAGCACGAAGGCGATAACCAACCGACCGGCGAAAAAATGACGCCGACCGGCGGTTACGTTGAGGTCGAAAGCGGCGTCCCCGACGCGACCGTGCGAGCACTAAAAATGAAGGGCCACGAGGTGCGCTACGATGTCGGCGGCTACGGCGGCTACCAGGCGATCAAGGTCGAGATGCACGATGGCCAGCGTGTTTACGTGGGCGCGAGCGAGAGCCGGAAAGACGGCGAAGCGGCCGGGTATTGAGGGGCACGCGGTCGAGCCGCCCTGGTTTTAGCGCAAATTCACGTAATTCGATGTTGCTATTTCTTGGGGGTAACGACTAAAAGACGACGCTTCCAGAATTACACTGCCCGTCGAGCCAGCTCTGTCTAAAATGCCCAAAATATTGATCGGGATTTCCATCCTCTTGACGAGCTTATCGATCTTATTCGGATTCCTGAATACGAATAAAGTGAAGACGTTACGCGACGAAGTGGCGACGACGACTTCGGCGCGCGATGTCGCCAACCGCTCCCGGGCGACAAGCGAAAAGAACTTCAGGGCGCGCGAAAAGGAAATGAGCGGGGCGAAAACGAAAATCGCCGCTGCCGAAGCGAAGGCGCAAACCGCCGAGACAGAGTTGAGCAAGGCGCAGAGCGAGAAGGCCGAAGTGGAAGCGAAAGCCCAGGCGAGCGAGGCGCAGATCGCAGATTTGCAGAAACAAGTGGCCACGGTCGCGGCCGGCGCGGGCGGCGGCGGGCCGGATGGCACCGGTGCGCCTAACGAATCCCAGGGGGCGCTCGAGGATGCGAAGAAACAGCTCGAGGCGGCCGAGCAGGAAAAAGCCGTTCTCGGCGAAAAAGTCAAAGCCGCGCAGGAACAGTTGGCCGCGATGCAGGAGGAAAAGAAACGGCGCGAGGCCGGATCGAATACTCCGGGGGTGCACGGCACCGTCCTGGCGGTGAACCAAGCCTATAATTTCGTCGTTCTCGGGATCGGCGCCCGCCAGGGCGTGGTCCCAAATTCCGAGATGCTCGTGCTTCGCGACGGCTCGCTCATCGGCAAGATTCGCATTTCCTCAGTTGAACCAACGACCTCCATCGGCGATATCGTCACCAGCAGCCTCCCGCGGGGTGTGGAGGTGCAGCCCGGAGATACCGTTGTCTATGCTGGAAACACCAATTCGTAAACGCCGGCCCGCGCGCTGGCTGGCACTCGCTCTGCTCGGTGGTGCCGCCGCGCTTTCTTCCTGCGCCTCGCAAAAACCAGCGCCTAATCTCGTTTCTGATCCCGACGCGGTAAGTGGTTCCGCCATTCCCTGGAATCGGCCCGCAAACTGGGAAGGCCGCGGCAACATCCCGAGCAACATCGGCGGCAACGACGCCTTCGGCGCCAGCGGCAACGGCGGGACCGGCGGCTACTGAACCGCGCCGCGCCTGGTTCGCGCCTGACCGACGCAACCGGCCTGAGCCAGCCAACGGCGGCACAGTCGGAGCCTAACGATGATCGACTCTTGAATTTTGGACAGGATTTACATGATTTCGAAGAGGCCCGCCTCGCTTCCCTTTTTCATCCTGTAAATCCTGTAAATCCTGTCTAAAACTGGTCGTTAGGCTGCGCCGCCGCGCGGCTAGTAACCGCCGGTCCCGCCGTTGCCGCTGGTGTCGAAACCATCGGTGCGGCCGCCGGCGCTGTTCGGGATGTTGCCGCGACCTTCCCAGTTCGCCGG
>JBPCRH010000374.1:0-6906 GCA_050997075.1 Chthoniobacterales bacterium | reverse complement strand
GTCGAAGGATCCCGTGGAGTTTCCTTGCCGCGTCGCTTCACCGCAACGCCGCGGGATCCCTCGACTTCATTCTGCTGCGCTCCACTCCGCTCGGGATGACGATACTTGCAACCTTCATCTGATTTTGCGCACACGCGCAAAAAGAACCGGTTTCCCGCGGCGGATGGCCCGGGATTTGCAGCGCAAACGGGAGCTTGATTCACTTGATGACCGACAGGGTCTCCCTCACGGGCAGACCATTTATCCTCCGGGACGCGGCGGGACGTTACCTTGCCGCCCTCGGCGCGGTCTGCGCCGTCGCCGGCGGTGTCTATTGGTTTGGGATTCAGCCCGAGAATCTCATCCCCGGCCTCGCCCTCTTCATCGCGCTCCTGACCTTGGCGGCGCTCGCGCGTTTGAGCCGGATGCTGCGCGCGGAGAAAATCGCCACGGGCGTGCGGGTGGCCGAGCTCGAGGAGGCGGTGCAGGCGCAGCGTGAAAGTGAGGCGCGTTACCGCGAGATCGTGGAGATCTCGCCCGACGCCGTGCTCGTCATTCGCGGCGGCGAGATCGTTTACGTGAATCCGGCGACTTTGCAGTTACTCGGGGCGAAGGACGGCTCGGAGATCATCGGAAAAACGCCCGCCGATCTGGTCCACCCCGACGAGCGCGCCTCGGTCGCGCAGCGCACGCTCGATGCAGTTTCCGGCAAACGCCCGCTCACCGCCGAGCGCCGGATGATCCGGATGGATGGCAGCGAAGTCGAAGTCGAATCGCGCGTCATTCCCTTTGTTTACGAAGGGAAGCCGGCGAGCCAGGTGATTCTGCGCGACATCACGGAGCGCCGCGCGGCCGAGCGGAAACTGCGCGCGGCGGAACTAAAATTCCGCTCTATTTTCGACAACGCCCAGGAGGGCATTTTCCAGAACACGCCGGAAGGCGTTTTCCTCTCCGCCAATCCAGCGCTCGCGCGCATGCTCGGATTTTCCAGCCCGGAGGATTTAATCCGTGAGCGCAACGACCTCGGCCGGCAGGGCTATGCGAAGCCGGAAGAGCGCGCGGAATTCCAGCGCCGGCTCGAGCGCGAGGGCGTGATCAATAATTACGAATACGAAGTGAAACGCAAAGACGGGGGCCGCATCTGGGTCTCGGAGAACGTCCGGATCGTGCGCGACGCCGCGGGGAAAACGCTCTATTACGAAGGCAGCGTGCAGGACATCACCGCGCGCAAACAATCCGAGGAAGCCCTCCGGCGAAGCGCCGAGCGGTTTCGTTCCTTTACCGAAGCGACCGCGCTCATCGTCTGGCAAACCGATCCGGGCGGGCGCGTCCTCGGCGATCTCCCAAGCTGGCGCGCCTATACCGGGCAGACCGCGGGCGAGTTGCTCGGGCTCGGCTGGGTCGATGCGGTGCATCCGCAGGATCGCGCGCAAACCCTGCAACACTGGGAAGAATGCCGCGCGGAAAAGAAGACTTTCGAGATGGAGTATCGGCTCCTCCGCGCCGACGGTGTTTACCGGCTCTTCGCGGTCCGCGGCGTGCCTGTGCTCGAAGCCGATGGCTCGATCCGCGAGTGGGTCGGGTCGAATGCCGACATCACGGAACGGCAGCGCGCCGAGGAAGTCCTGCGGGAAAGCGAACAGCGCTTCCGTTTTCTCAATGCCCTGAGCGAAGCGAGCCGCGCGCTCACCAAACCGGCCGACATCCTGCGGACGGTGGTGAACCTGGTCGGCGAACATCTCGCCGTCTCGCGTTGCAGCTATGCGGAGATGGAATCGGACGGCGAACATTTCGTCATCCCGCACGCCTTCACCGCGGGCTGCGAGAGCCGCCTCGGGCGTTTTCAGCTGGCCGATTTCGGGCCGCACGCGCGCCAGAAGATGATCGACGGCCAGACCCTGGTGGTTTCGCACGTGAACAACGACGCCGCTTTTGCCGGGCAGACGGAGAATTATGCCGCGCTCGAGATCGGGGCTTTGATCGCCTGTCCCCTCCTCCGCCAGGGCCGCCTCCTCGCCATCATGATGGTGCAACAAACGGCGCCGCGTCGTTGGACCGATGCCGAAATCGTGCTCGTGAAAGAAGTCGCGGGCCGCTGCCGCGCGATCATCGAGCGGGCCAGCGCCGAGTTCGTCCTGCGCGAAAACGAACAACATCTTCGCCTCGTCATTGCCGCCTCGAACGACGGCATCTGGGAGTGCGATTTAAAGAACGGCGCGCTCAGTTGCTCGGAGCGCATGCACGAAATGCTCGGGCTCGATCCAGAGACTTTCACCCCGACCATGGATGCGCTCGCCGCACTCGTGCATCCGGAAGATCGCTACAGCCTGCGCGACGCGCTCAACGGCCCGGAGAAAGGCGACGGCCGTTCCGAGGCTCATTTGCGCATCCGGCGCCCCGACGGCAGCTACGGCCAGTTCCCCTTCCGCGGACTCTCCGTGCTCGACCCGGAAGGGCGGCCGATGCGCGTCGTCGGCTCGATCTCCGACCTCACGCACATGCTCCAGGCCGAGCGCAAACTGGTCGAGCAGGCGAACCTGCTAAACCTCGCGCACGACGCCATCGTCGTCCGCGACATGACGGGTCGCGTTGAGTTTTGGAATCACGGCGCCGAGGTCCTCTACGGCTGGAGCGCAGAGGAAGCGGCCGGTCGCCTGAGCAGCGAGCTCTTTGAAGACGCGGATCCGGAAACGTTGCGGACCGCGCAGGCGACACTCATCGAGACCGGTTCCTGGTCGGGCGAATGCGAGCATTCCACCCACGCCGGCGACAGCGTCACCGTGCGCAGTCGCTGGAGCCTGCTCCGCGACGAAGAAGACAAACCGAAATCGGCGCTCATCATCAACACCGACATCACCGAGCAGAAACGGATCGAGCGCCAATTCCTCCGCGCGCAACGGCTCGAAAGCCTCGGCACCCTTGCGAGCGGCGTCGCCCACGACCTCAACAACGTCCTCCTGCCGATCATGATGGCCGCGCCCGTCCTCCGCGGGGAAGAAAACCCGGAGGAGCGCGAGCGTTTCCTCGAGATCGTGGAAGCGAGCGCCCGCCGCGGCTCCGAGATCATCAAGCAGGTCCTTACTTTTGCCCGCGGCGCCGATGGCGAGCGCATGCTGCTCCAGCCGATTTATCTGCTCGACGAAGTGAAGAAGATCGCGAGCCAGACTTTCCCGAAATTGATCGCAGTCCGCACCGATTACGCGGAAAACATCCGCCTGATCGAGGCCGACCCGACCCAGCTTCACCAGGTTCTGCTCAATCTTTCCATCAACGCGCGCGACGCCATGCCCCACGGCGGCAGCCTCCGGCTCGCGGTGGAAAATTTCGACGTCGATCCGGCCCTCGCGAGCATCACCCCGGACGCGAGTCCCGGACCGCATATCGTCTTCAAGGTCGAGGACAACGGCGACGGCATTCCCGCCGCCGTGATCGACAAGATTTTCGATCCCTTTTTCACCACGAAAACCATCGGCACCGGAACCGGGCTGGGGCTTTCCACGGTCGCCGGGATCGTCCGCAGCCACGGTGGCTTCATCCAGGTCGAAAGCACGACGGGCCATACCAGCTTCAGGATTTACCTCCCCGCGAAGGAAGCGGCCGAAGCCGCATACCCGCTCGAGCACGACGCACACGTCCCGCCCGGCCATGGCCAGATCGTCCTCGTGGTCGATGACGAACCGAGCATCCGCGAAGTCGCAGAAGTGATCCTGACCAACCACGGCTATCGCGTTTACACCGCGGAAGACGGCCCGGCGGCGCTGGCGATTTTCGCGCAACAGATCGGGCAGATCGGCATCGTCGTCGTCGACCTGGTCATGCCGATGATGAGCGGCCGCGCGCTCGTGCGGGCGCTCCGTCGGATCGATCCGCAGGTGAAAATCATGGTCTCGACCGGCCGGATGGACGAGCTGGAGTTGAGCGAAGTTGAGGCCCTCGGGGTCGAGGGAGTGCTTCTCAAGCCCTACACGACGCGCAACCTCCTCCTGAAACTCGGCCTCTACCTCCGCGGTCTCCAGCCTGCAGCCTAACGATTCCAGGCCGCGGCTCGCGACAATCGGCTTGCGGGTCGCGCGGGGCGCGCTCACCTTCCGCGCGAGATGAACTCCGCTGCGGAAACTATCGACGAACCAGCGCGCACCCAGCCGATCGGTGTCTTCGATTCCGGGATTGGCGGGCTCACGGTGGTGCGTGCCTTGCGCGAACTTTTGCCTAACGAGCGCATCTTTTATCTGGGCGACACCGCGCGCGTCCCCTATGGCGGGAAAAGCGCGGCCACGGTCGAGCGTTACAGCCTCGAGATCGCGGCGCTGCTTTTGCAGGAGCATTGCAAGACCATCGTCGTCGCCTGCAACACCGCCTCCGCACTCGCCCTCGCGCGGCTCGAAGAGACGAGCCCAGTGCCGGTCACAGGCGTCATCCGCCCCGGCGCGCAGGCCGCGGTCGCGGCGACGCGCAACGGCCACATCGGGATCATCGGCACACGCGCGACGATCAAGAGCGGGGCCTACGAGCGGGCGATCCGCGCGCTGGATCCGGCGTTGCGTGTGAGCGCGCGAGCCTGTCCGCTTTTTGTGCCCCTGATCGAGGAAGGCTGGCTCGACGGAGCGGTCACGGAGGAAGTCGTTAGGCAATATCTCGCGCCGCTCGTGGCCGAAGGGATCGACACCCTCGTCCTCGGCTGCACGCACTATCCGTTGCTCCGCCCCGCGATCAGGCGGTTCCTCGGCGACGCGGTCACGCTGGTCGATTCCGCGCAGAATTGCGCGACGGCGGTGATGCAGTTGCTCGACCGGGAGGAGCTGCGCGCCCCCGCGAGTGCGGCCGGAAACCTGGCAGTCGCCCTAACCGATCCGCCGGATGCCTTTCTCGAGGTCGCGAAAGCCGCTTTGCAACTCGACATCGGGACGGTGCAGCTACGGCAGGTGCTTCACCCGGCGCGTTAAGGATTGCGCCGGGTTTTTGGCAGACTGCGCGCGACGAGCTCGGAAGAATGATCGATCATCCGCCGCAGCTCCGCGGTCGGCCCACGACCGCGGAGCCGCCAGATCGCTTAGGCCTAACGAGATTCGAGCGGACGCGTTCTTTCCCAGGTATGCACCGGTTTGCACTGTTTGACGGGCCGGCCGGAGAACGTGTAACAATTATCTGTCGCTGGGGTTCGAGTACCAGGTAAAGCGCCCATAGCTCAGCCGGATAGAGCAACGGATTTCTAATCCGTCGGTCGCAGGTTCGAGTCCTGCTGGGCGCGCGTCCTCTGAGAACCCTCCGTTCCCTCGTAAAACGGCCTGCTCTCAGGCGTATTCTTATCCTCCCATTCAAACCGATGAAACGCCGTAAACAAGTCATCGGACGGTGCATCCGCCACGAGGCCGTGAAAGTGTTGCCGCTTGGTTGCCGTCTGCGCGCAGTTTTGCGCTAACCACCTAGGAGATCGCCCCTTTCGAACGCTTCAATTTTGGGTTGACGGCGCGCGAAACAAAAGTCGTTTTCAATCCGTGGGCATTTGCAAATACTGCGGAAAATCAGCTGGATTTTTCACAGCGCACACGCCCAGTGCGAAGAGCAGAGTCAGGAACGCGAGCGCGTCACCCGAGCCGGTCGAGAGCAGGTGGCTGCCGAAATATTACGCGCGATCAGGTCGTCGGAAAGCTTTGACGGACTGGAACAGAGACTCGCGGAAATTGAGAAGGCTTCCTTTGTTCTTCCCGCTGATCGAAAAGGACTCCTCGTCATGGGTTGGGAAAACGCGGTCCAACAGTTCCTGGAAGATGGTGTCCTCGATGCCAACGAAGAAAGCCGCCTCGTCGAATTCAAGGAGCGTTTCGCGCTCTCCCAAGACGAGCTGGATAGGAACGGAGCGTTTATGAGGACTGCAAAGGCGGGGGTTTTGCGGGGGATACTCGGCGGCGTTATTTCGGATCGCGTTTCTCTCGACGGAAGCCTTCCAATAAATTTACAAAGAGGCGAGCGAGTGGTGTGGGCGTTCGCGGGCTCTCAATACTTGGAAGACAAGACGCGGCGCGAATTCGTCGGGCGCTCGCAGGGCGTAAGCGTGCGGGTGATGAGAGGCGTTTACTACCGTGTCGGCGCGTTCAAAGGTCACCCGGTGGAGCACACGGAACGCGTTTTGGTTGATACCGGCTTGGTAGTTGTGACCGACAAGAATATCTATTTCGCCGGGTCAAAAAAAAGCGTTCGCATTCCTTACGCGAAGATCGTCACATTCGAACCATTCAGCAACGGCGTCGGCGTGATGCGAGATGCCGCGAACGCCAAGGCGCAAATTTTCGTTACGGGCGACGGCTGGTTTACCTACAACTTGGTAACTAATCTCTCGCGGATCAGTTAACCTGCGCCAAGCAGAACGCGCTCCGCCAACGGCCCGACAACCGCGAACCGCAGTCATCGTTTGAGATAGCCAAGGCTTGAAACATCGAAGCCCCGAGCGCAAAACCCCGAAAATCCGATCTCTCGCGCCAACTAAACGGCAACGGCGCTTCCGCTCCGTATAGCGACTACGGATTTCTATCCGTCGGTCGCAGGTTCGGGTCCTGCTGGGCGCGCGTGAATTTTCGCTCGTGCTCGAGCAACCACTTCTTCCGCCACAAACCGCCGCCGTAGCCGCAAAGCGTGCCGTCGGCGCGGATCACGCGATGACATGGGATGATGATCGACATCATGTTCGTGCCGTTCGCCCGACCGACCGCGCGGCGCGCGCCCGGATCGCCCATCTGCTCCGCCATCCAGGAGTAGGAACGCGTTTCGCCGATCGGGATGGAACGGAGCACTTCCCAATCGCGGAGCTGGAACTCGGAGCCGACCGGCGCGAGCGGGATGTCGAACGCGAGATTCTCCCCGACGAAATAATCGGCCAGTTGCCCGCGCGTTGCGGTGAGATGTTCGTGTTCGCCGGGGACAATGCTGCGC
>JBPCRH010000270.1:0-2564 GCA_050997075.1 Chthoniobacterales bacterium | reverse complement strand
GGACTACTCACCGCGAGCGACGAAGCGATCGCCCCGAGACCGGCCGCGAGCGCGGCGACGAAAAAGAGCGCACATACGGCTCGCTGCAGCGGCTGCGAGACGAACGGTGAGAGAAGTTTCATAAGAGCCCGCAGTTTCTATAGAGAACGGGTTCCGGGGGCAAGCAAAAACACCGTTGCAATTTTATGGCTTCGGCAGCAGGAAAGATTCGCGCGAACCGTTGCCATGCCGAAAAAGAAATCCGCTCCACCGCTCGTCAGTGTCGTCATGGGGAGCGCGTCGGATTGGGCAACGATGCAGCACGCCGTCGCCTGGCTCGACGACCTCGGCGTGCCTAACGAACACCGGATCGTCTCCGCTCACCGCACCCCCGCGCTCATGGCGCGTTTCGCAGGCGAAGCGGCGGGCCGCGGCGTGCAGGTCATCATCGCCGGCGCGGGCGGCGCCGCGCATTTGCCCGGGATGATCGCCGCCCAGACCTGGCTCCCCGTCCTCGGCGTGCCGGTGGAATCCCGCGCACTAAAAGGTCTGGACTCGCTCCTCTCGATCGCGCAAATGCCAGCCGGCGTTGCCGTCGGCACGCTCGCGATCGGTCTGCCCGGGGCGAAAAATGCCGCGCTCCTCGCCGCCAGTATCGTCGGTTTGCGCGACCCGAAAATCCGCGCGGCCGTGGAGAAATTTCGCGCGCACCAAACCAAAACCGTTCTGAAGCAAAAGCTCCCATGATCCGACGCCGGAGAGCAAAAATCCTGTCATCCCGAGCGCAGCCGAGGGATCCCGTCGAGCAGCCGTGAAGCGCCCGACCACCTTCCCTCCCGGCGCGATCATCGGCGTGATGGGCGGCGGTCAGCTTGGGCGGATGTTTGCGCTCGCGGCGCGGCCGATGGGTTACCGCGTCCACACTTTTTCACCAGAAAAGAACGGCCCGGCGGCGCAGCTCTGCGACTACTCGACCGTCGCCGATTACAACGACGAAGCCGCCGTCCGCCACTTCGCGAGCGAGATCGATCTGCTCACCTTCGAGTTCGAAAACATCCCGACGCAAACGATCGCCTGGGCCGCGGAAACCCGCGTCGTCCGGCCGCGCGCGGACGTGCTCCACATCGCGCAAAACCGCCTGCGCGAAAAAGAATTCCTCGCTGGCGCCGGGCTCCCGGTCGCTACTTTTCGCCCGGTCGAGGACGAAGCGAGCCTAACGAGTGCGCTGGCCACGATCGGTCGTCCCGCGATTCTCAAGGGCGCCGCTTTTGGTTACGATGGCAAGGGCCAGCAGCTCATCGGCCCAGACGAGCAACCGGCGGAGATCTGGGCTGAGCGCGCGGGCGAAAAGTGCGTGCTCGAGGCAGTCGTCGAATTCGAAAAAGAGATTTCCGCGATTGTCGCGCGCGGTCCGGACGACGAGACCGCGGTCTTCCCGCTCTCCGAAAACGTCCATCGCGCGCACATCCTCGACGTCACGCTCGCGCCAGCGCGTCTCGCGCCGGAAGTGGCCGCCGCCGCCCGCGAACTCGCCTGCGCGGTCGCCGCCAAACTCGATCTCGTCGGTCTGCTCGCGGTCGAAATGTTCTTGCGCGCCGACGGCGAGTTGATCATCAACGAGCTCGCCCCGCGCCCGCATAACTCCGGCCATTGGACGATCGAAGGCTGCGCCACCAGCCAGTTCGAGCAGCACGTCCGCGCGGTCTGCGGGATGCCGTTAGGCGCGACCGATCTGCTGCAGCCATCGGCGATGGTCAACTTGCTCGGCGACATCTGGAAAAACGGCGAGCCGAATTGGCCGGCCGCTCTTGGGCAGCCCAATGTCCATCTCCATCTCTACGGAAAACGCGAACCGCGCGTGCGGCGCAAAATGGGCCACCTCACTGCCCTCGGCGAAACAGTCGAGGCCGCCTCCGCCGCCGCGCTCGAGGCACGGGCACAGCTCGGGTGAAAACGGTCGTCGCGCCGACCGGCTCGCCTAACGAACAGGCGGAGGCGATCGCGCGCGCCCTTGCTTTGCTCCGCGCGGGCGAAGTCGTGGCGCTTCCGACCGAGACGGTTTACGGCCTCGCCGCCGACGCGCTCTCCGCGGAAGCGGTCGTAAAAATCTTCGAGACGAAAGAGCGGCCGCGCTTCGACCCGCTGATCGTGCATCTGCCCGATCGCGCCTGGCTCCCGCGCCTCGCTACTGCCTCCAGTCTCGCCGAAGATCTGATGGAAAAATTCTGGCCCGGCCCGCTCACAATTCTCCTGCCGAAGACCAGTTTGATCCCGGAGATCGTCACCGCCGGCCTCCCGACGGTGGCCCTGCGCATGAGCGCGCATCCGATTTTTTCCGCGATTGTGCGCGAACTGGATCGTCCGCTCGCCGCCCCGAGCGCGAATCGTTTTGGTCGGATTAGCCCGACGGCGGCGGCGCATGTTCTCGAGGAACTAAACGGGCGGATTTCCTTGATCGTCGACGGTGGCGCGACCGAACACGGGCTCGAGTCAACGATCGTCGCCGTGCAGGAAAATGGCCTAACGATCCTGCGCGAGGGCCCGATCACCCGAGAGCAACTTAGCGCTTTCGGAGAAGTCCGGAC
>JBPCRH010000045.1:0-5962 GCA_050997075.1 Chthoniobacterales bacterium | reverse complement strand
GTGAAAAAGGACAACAAATGGACGATGGTCCACGCAAACTTCGGGGCGGATCTGCTGCCAAAATAGATGCCTGGACGAAAGTGAGATGACCGCCCGTCAGAGCGTGCTCTGCGCTTTTGGCGGCTTCCTTGGACCCGAAGGAACTGGCTCCACGCACCACGAGAGGTGCTTTGGACAAGCTCTTGGGTTCGATCGTCAGTGCGTTCCTTGTTTTGGTAAAGTAACAAGGAATTTTAGTTCGCCATGGGACCCGCTTTTCCGGGGTTTCGATCGGAAGCGCAAGGAAGCAGCGCCGGGCCTCACAATTCGACGGAGGCCAGAACAGACCACCCATTTCACCCCGCTGTCTAGACATGCCGATTTCGAGGTGATGATCTTCAGCCTCGGACTCCGACACGGGCTGTCTCTCCTGGAAGCGCTCGGACGCGGCGATGTTTTCCCCGAGCGGGCAGACCCTCAAGGCTTTCGACAAGCCGCGAGCGGGCGGGTAAGGTCGGCGCGTGAGCTTCATCAATACGGGATTTCGCGAGCTGACGCTAAAATTTCGGCGCCAGCGCACACGGCTCGCCTTGCGCCACGAAAAGCGCGTCCTGAAGAAGTCCGAGATCACGCTCGGGCGCGAGGGCACTTCCGAGGCGGCGAAATTTCCGGAGGTGCGCGCGGAGATCGTGGCCCTGCGCAAACTCGAGCAGGAGCAAAAGGAGTTCACCGCCCGGATCGCGCAGATCGAGGAGGCGCTTAAGCAGATCGAGCAGCAGCGCCAGGAAAACTCCCGGGCGGCGGCCGAAGCGATCGCCAAGCTCGAGGACGAAAAACGCCCGCTCGTCGAGCGCCGCGATGCCGCAAAAGTGGAGGCGGACAATTGCGGGAAGGCGATGTCCGCGGCCGAGCGGCGGGTGGCCGCGCACGAAGCGACGGACAAGCAACTGCTCCAAAAGTTGAGCGCGCTTCAGGAGCTGGAACCGCCGCCGGATGATCTTGCCGCGCAGATGGAAACGATCGCCCGCCAGCGCGCGGAATTGCCTGATGAAACGGCGCAACTGATTGAGGCTCGCGCGACGAGCACGGAAAGTTGCCGCGCCGCGCGCGAAAGACTTGCGGCGGAAGATGCCCTCGTCGGCCAGGCCGATAAGAACATCGCCAAGGTTCGCGGTGAATTCGAGGCGCGCGATCGCGCGCTGAACGAGAGCAGCCGCTCGCAGCAGGAGGAGGTACGCGCCGCTCGGCAACAGCATCAGACGGTCGAGGAGAAAAAGAACCCGGCGTATCTCAACATCGGCCGGCACCTCGCCGATGCCGGGATCGCCCCGCCGAATGCGCCGCACCTGCTCGCCGACGTGCAGCGCCGCCGGGCCGCGGTCGAGCGCCACGCCGAGCACACGCGCGAGCTCGCCGAGATTTCCGGCGGCATCGACAAACAGGAGCTTCGTAAATTTTACTTCGCGCTTTTTTCCATCGTCGTCCTCCTCGTTATTGTCGTCCCGCTCGCCCTGCAATCGCCCGCCAAGCGCGACTGGCTGCCGCAGGACACGGGGACGTTGTTCTTTCTCGATCCCGCCGCGCTCGGCAAAAACGCGCTCGTGAAGGCCTGGCAGAAAGAGCAGCCCGAGATGTGGGGCAAGGTTTTCGCGGGGCTCGCCGGCCCGGCCACCCGCACCCCGGCGCTTGACCTCGCGAAGGACGCAAGCCGGGTGACCCGTGCGCTCGTGCGCGAGCCGGGCGGCCGCGAGCGCGAATACGTGCTCGTCGAAACTGGCAGCGACATCGCCCCGACCCTGCGCGCGATCACGCAGGACGACAGCTTCAACAAGAGCACCGTGAACGGCCTCGTCATTTTTCAGCGTCCGGACGTGACGGTCGCGCGCGTGGGGCCGCGGACGCTCGCCGTGGGTTCGTTAGGCGCGGTCGATCAGCTCGTGCAAGTGCGGCTCGGGACCGAGCCGGACCTGAAAGTGGACGACCCGCTCTGGAAGGAAGTTCAGAGCCTCGAAGGGGAAAGCACGATCCGTTTGGCGGCGCGCGATCCGGGCGATTTGCCGCGTTTATTCGGGCCGATTTTTACTCAGGAATTGCTCGACGCGGCGCAACTTCTCGGCTTCGCGGTCGTGCTCGATAAGCCCTCCAAGGCCCATCTCTTCGTGCGCACGAAAGACAGCACCACGGCGAAAGAACTGGCCGCTGGCCTAACGAACGACCCGGGCCGCTGGCTCACCTTGCCCGGCTCCGATTTTATCCTCTCCGGCCCGGAGCCGAAGATCGACCAGAGCGGCGCGGATCTTGATCTGCATTTCGAAATCCCCGAGGGCGCGGCGCGGCTATTGTTGCAGCGGCTCGCGAAGGTCCAGCCGGCGCCGATTGTTCTGCCGAGCGCGACTCCTTCTCCGTCGCCGACTCCGACTCCTGCTCCGAATCCTGCTCCCGGACCGTGATGAAAACAGCGGCGTCCTACAGCGTTGTCATCCCGAGCGGAGTGGAGCGAAGCGGAACGAAGTCGAGGGATCCCGTGGAGCTTCGTGAACGCGCTCGCGCGGATCGCTTCGGAGCTGCAGGGAAACGCCACGGGATCCTTCGACTCCACTGCGCTCCGCTCAGGATGACCGCGGGTTGCGCCGCGGCGCACGCCCTGCTCCGCGTCTTTCTCGTTCTTGTGCTGCCGCTCGGCGCGGTCTTGGCGGCTCCGCGCTACGACAACCTTGTCGATATCCGCGCGGTGGATCCCACGATCGTAGTCGATCTCCGCTACGCCACGGCCGACAACGTCACCGGTCACGCGCTCTATCCGGCGGAGATGCCCGCGCTTGTTAGGCCGAGTACTGCCGCCCGGCTCGCGAAGGCGCAGGCGTATCTGCGCGCCCGCAATTTCGGCCTGAAAATCTGGGACGCCTACCGCCCGCTCACGGCGCAGATGGAGCTCTGGGGGAAAACCCACGACGGGGCGTTCGTCGCCGACCCACTCGCCGGGAACGGCTCGCTCCACACCTGGGGCGTGGCGGTCGATGCCACGCTCGTCGACGCGGACGGTCGCGATGTGCCGATGCCGACGAAGTTCGACGAATTCACCGGCGCGGCGAAGCTGCACTACCAAGGCGACGATCCCGTCGTAAAGTCGCACCTGAAACTTCTGCAGGGCGCGATGCGCACGGGAGGTTTCTATGGGATGCGCACCGAGTGGTGGCATTTTGTCGCCTACGATTGGAAAAAATACGCGCCGATCCGCGAGGCGAAAAAGCTGGGGCCGTGAGCGGGATCCGTGATTCGTGAATCGAGATCCGTAGTTCGTGGATCGACGGGGACCGATCTCCGACGTAACGATTCACGCTTCTCGATTTAACGGACACCATGATCGCCACCTTGAGCCAGGACCTAAGCCAGCCCGAATACCTTCACGTCCTGATCAATCCGCTGCCCGTTTACGGCCTCTTCGTGGCGATGCTCGGACTGATCATCGCGCTCGTGCAAGGCAGCCGGCGCGCGCAAATCGCGACTCTCGCGCTGATCATTTTCAGCGGCGTGATCGCGTGGCCGGTGGTGCATTACGGCGAAGCCGGCTACGATCGCGCGCTCTCCCTCACGGACCCTCAGGGCGCGGTTTGGCTGAAGGCGCACGCCCAGCGCGCGGATCAATTCGTCTGGTTTTTCTACGGCCTGGCGGCGGTCGCGGCGGCCGCGATTTTAGTGCCTCAAAAGTGGCCGAAATCCGCGCTCCCGCTTGCGCTCGCGACGCTCATTTTCTCCGGCGTGGTCCTGGGGATGGGCGAATATATTGCCTACGCCGGCGGCCGCGTTCGGCACCCCGAATTTCGTAATGGTCCACCACCGGTCGTCCCGGTGGAGCAGGACGAACACTAGCGGCGTGCGCGTCGACATCGTCACTCTCTTTCCGGAGCTCTGCCGAATTCCGTTAGGCGCGAGCATGATGGGCCGCGCGCAGGAGACCGGCGCGCTCGCGCTCGAAGTGCACGATCTCCGGACCTGGGCCGACGGGAATCACCATCTTGTCGATGACGCGCCTTTCGGCGGCGGGCAGGGGATGGTGTTGAAACCCGAGCCGCTCTTCGCCGCGGTCGAGGCGCTCCGGCGCGAGGCGACCACGGTCGTGCTCATGACTCCGCAAGGCCGGCGTTTCGATCAGGGAAGCGCGCGCGAGTTTTCCGCACGAGAACACCTGCTCATCCTTTCCGGGCATTACGAAGGAGTGGATCACCGTGTGATCGAGCAGTTGGTCGACGAGGAAATTTCCATCGGTGACTACGTTCTCACGAATGGCGCGATTGCGGCCGTGGTCTTCGTCGACGCGATCGTTAGGCTGCTGCCCGGCGTCCTCGGGCACGAGCAATCGGCGGCCGACGACAGCTTCAGCCACGGGCTCCTCGAAGCCCCGCACTACACGCGACCGGCGGATTTCCGCGGCTGGAAAGTGCCGGAGATTTTGCTCTCCGGTCATCACGCCGAAATCGCGGCTTGGCGGCGACGGGAAGCCGAGCGCCGGACGCGCAAGAACCGGCCGGATCTTCTGGCCTAACGAAAAGCCCTGCGCGGCGGGTGAAGAGAGCGTGCGAGTAGCCGTCATCCCGAGCGGAGCCGGAGGCGGAGTCGAGGGATCCCGTGGCGAAATCTTTAAGGCTCATCCACGGGATTACTCGACTGCGCTGCGCTCCGCTCGGAATGACAGTGTTTTTTCGGCGCCCTCACGCTACGGCTATTTCTTGAAAAAAGAATCGAGCGCCGAGGGCGTCGGCGATTTTTTCCCGCCGCTCGCGACTTCGAGGAACCAGTTTAGTGCTTCGCCGATGTGCGGCTGGTAAACCACGTGCGCGCCGTCGTGCGACTCCAAGCGCACCCGGCGAAAACCGCGCCGGCGCAGCGATTCCTTCACGTAGTCGGTCATCGACGGCGTCGCGATCGTGTCGGCTTTGCCGCTGCTCAGGAACACCGGCACCCCGAGAAATTGCGGCGGCGAACTCTTGCGCAGCGCGACGCTCGCCATGTCCTGGTTGCAACCCATCATGAGCATCCCGACGAGGTGGTAGTGCGCCTTCGCCACCGCAGCCGCGACGAAGGCGGAATTTTTCGCGCCGCCGGACATCCCGCCGCAGACCACCGGCCATTTTTGCGCCCCCTGCCAGGCGGCGGCGAGGGTGTCGAGCGCACCGACCGAACAGGGCTCGCGCCAATCGCCGTGCTCGTCTTTCTCCGCCGCGACCGGGTCGCCAGCGAGAGCGATCCAACCAGCGGCGTTGGCGGCGTCCTTGAACTCGCGCAGCGAATCGATGTTGGCGTAGTTCTCGGTGTTGTTGATCACGAGAATCGGCCACGACTTCGCGGGATCGAAACCGGGTGGCACCGCGAGCGCGAGGTGCGTCGCCGTGAGACGGGGGTTGCCTGCGCGCATGGCCATCGCGTGGGTCGTCGCGGTCATCGGGGCGTCGGTTTCGAACAGTTCGCCCGGCGTGGGTTTTAGTGCTTCAGCGGTTGACGTCGGGAGGGCGGGAGCGGGGACGAGCGGCGACGGTGCCGCGCTCGCCGCCCCGCCCACTTCGACCGCGGAGTTCTCGATGCCATCGACGGTTTTACGGTTCGAGTTCTCCGGATCGAGAAGCCACTCGGTGCCGTTGACGAGAAACTTGTAACCGTAGGTGCCGGGCGGGATGGGAATCGTCAGGCTCCAGGTGCCGTCGGCTTTTTTCGCCATCGGCTGGCTGTGCCATTGATTGAATTCACCCACGACCGCAACGCTCTGCGCCTCCGGCCTAACGAGGTGAAATTCCTGCGCGGCCGCGGTGCCGAGACGGGCGGTCGCGAGCAAAAAGGCGGCGCCCAGCAGCAACGTGGTCATCCTGAGCCGCGCAGACGGCAACGGATCTCGCCGGCGTTCCCTGGCGTCGTTAGGTAAACTTGGGTGGGGCGACGCTTGCGAAATCGCTCGGGATGACAACTCTTGGGGCGACGTTTGGAGGTGGGG
>JBPCRH010000029.1:0-6867 GCA_050997075.1 Chthoniobacterales bacterium | reverse complement strand
TCGCTCGTCTGCGGCTGATTCCGATGCTCGCGGTAATCGACGAATTTGGTGCGCAGAAAACGCCGAAAAATCTTCTCCGCTTCACTCGTGCC
Source organism: Chthoniobacterales bacterium (assembly GCA_050997075.1). Taxonomy (GTDB): domain Bacteria; phylum Verrucomicrobiota; class Verrucomicrobiia; order Chthoniobacterales; family UBA10450; genus Palsa-1392. The sequence goes on along the minus strand of JBPCRH010000029.1, from coordinate 6,775 downwards.
GCCACGAAAGAATCGCGTGACCGGCGGGACCGACTCATCGAGGTCGAGCCGGCGCAGGAGCGCGAGTTTTACTTCCTCGCCGCCAAGGCGCAGGCCTAACGAACTCTTTTTCAGGCGTATGGCCTTCGGCTGCGCCAGGTAGTCCTCGAAAACGCGTATGAGTTTTGGGCGCAACGTCCGGGCGGCGAACTCCTGCTTTTCCGACGCGACTTCGACCGGCACGATGACGTCGCACTCCACCTGCAAGACCGCGCACTGCGCCTTCTGCACGAGCGTCGCGCGCCATTGCTTCTGGATGCGGAGATAGCCGCGATCGCAAACGATGACCGCCGCGCGCCGGCCGATTTTTAGGGCCACTTCCGCGGGATCGCCGAGCTGGAGGACGAACTGGATGCGCCGCTTTTTTAGTGCCTCAGCGGTTTCGATGAGCCCTTCGAGCATGAAGGTATAATGGCGCACGTTCGCCTCCGGATAACTCGTCAGGCCGAAGCAAACCACGAGCGGCAACGCGCGCTCGTTCGCCTGCGCGGCGGCGTATTCGAGCGCGTCATTCCACTGCGCACGCTGCGCTTGCTGCATCCAGTAGAGAACGAAACCGCCGGCGCGCGGCGGACGCTGGTTGAGTTGGCGGATGCGGTCGGACGAGACGCTCATCTCTGCTGCAGGGAATCGGGCCGACTGGATTCGAACCAGCGACCTCTTGAACCCCTTAAAGAATTTAACGTTTTCGGCACAATCCGGCAGGGTGAGGCATAATTGTGCAGCACGCGGCACCAATTGCATAAGGTATATCACGCGATTGATTTAAATCCGTAAAATTGCCGGAATAACCCGGCACTGCATTGGCATCCGGTTTTTTGCCGGGGCTACCACCCGCTTTGCGTCGGCTCACTCCGCTTCGGCTTCTATGTCGTGCCACCAGCGAGATGCTGTTTCGTGCGTTTTTGAGTCGCGAAAGCGGACGCGTTTCTCGCGCGCCTGGCAGGCGCCTGACCGAAGATCGCGCTATGGCTAGCCTATGTGCCGCGATCATTGCGTCGTCTCAGAGAATCAATTCCCCGACGCTGTCGGCAGTTTTTGACCTGCTAATTGCCAGACGCTGTCTGGCGAATCCCGGGCCAGCTCAGAAAGAACCGCGAGTTTACCCTTGGTCGTCTTGCGGTCCAATTGCCTCCAGCGCGTGAACGGTGCGCTTCCCGTTCATTTTCGGCTCTCGCTTCTCCGGCGGCACCCAAAGGCGAAAGGCTACCAAACGGGGCTACCACCACAATCTTCACACAATCCGAAATGAAACGTAACCATCTTAAAGTAATATATTTAGAAATCGGGCCGGCGAGATTCGAACTCGCGACCTCTTGAACCCCATTCAAGCGCACTACCAAGCTGTGCTACGGCCCGATCTAAGGTCGCACTATTCGCCGGAGCACTTGTGCTTGCCAAATATTTTTAAGCGTCGTGTGGTGAATGCGGATGAAGTCGCGACCGCTCCCCGGGCAAAACCCCAATCGAGAACCTGGCCAAACCTTTCCAGGAGTTTGCCCGGCTCGAAACCTCCGGTGGGATTTTCCTGATCGGCTGCACCGTGGCCGCGCTGCTCTGGGCAAATTCCCCCTGGGCCGCGGCTTATTTCCATCTCTGGCACACGCCGTTGACCTTCGGTTTTGCCGGCGCGCAGCTCTCCGAGGAGCTGCATTTCTGGATCGACGACGGGCTCATGGCGATCTTCTTTCTCGTCGTCGGGCTCGAAATAATACGCGAGGTGCTGGTCGGCGAACTCGCCTCGCGGCGGAAGGCTGCGCTCCCGGTTTTCGCCGCGCGCGGCGGCATGATCCTGCCCGCGGCCGGCTACTTTTTCTTCAACCGGAGCGGCCCGGGAGCAGCGTGCTGGGTATTCCGATGGCGACCGATATCGCGTTCGCGCTCGGCGTGCTCGCCCTCCTCGGCGATCGCGTGCCCGGCTCGCTCGAGGTCTTTCTCGCCGCCTTCGCCATTGCCGACGACATCGGAGCGGTGCTCGCTGCACCCGGCGCGTGGCTAGATAACGTGCTCACCATTTTACCAAAGTCGCGAAGCAGATCGGAGCGATCCTTCTCGCCGTCTGTCTTGGGTCGCCCTAACCGATCACCCCTATGCGCCGGGCGCGAGTGAGATTTATTGCTCGAAGCTGGTCTTCGAGCCGGGTTTATCCGATCCCGCCCACTGAGCTTTGATTTGAACGTATCTGGCAGGCGAACGCGCAGGGCCGCGCGCAGATGCGATAGAATTTTGAAGCACTAAAACTCCAAACCGGAAAGGAACCGAAATGGCAAAAGAAACAGGAGAAGGTTATCGCAAAGGCGCGGTAACGAATCGGACCCAGGTGAAGAACCCGCAGACGGGCGATTGGACGAAGCGGAACGAAAACCCGGAGAGCAAAAAGACGGGCGAGTTCATGGCCGTGAAGAAGGACGGCAAACCTTTCAAGGGCGTCGCGAAAGAACCGGACAAGCGCCGGACCTGAGCGACACGATTCCTACGCTCGTTAGGCTCCGAGCACGAAAAGAAACGGCGGGACTCTTGCGAGTCCCGCCGTCTTACGTTTTAGCGTCGTGCGGACTTAGCTCTTCTTTTCGTGGCCGGGAGCCTGGTCGAATTTCTCGATCTTCTGGAGATGATCTTTCATCGTCTCGAGGGAGTGCTCGATGAACTCTTTTAGGTCTTCACTCTTGACTGTTTTCTGCGCGGCTTCGAATTCCGCGATGTCCTTCTTGTGGTCGGTCACCATGTCCGGGACGTAGGCGTTATCGAAGGCGGCGCCGGAGAGAGCCGACATTTTCTTGATCGCCGCCTGGTGCTTGGCGCTGATTTTCGTCGGGACGGTCACGCCGAGTTTGCCGGCCACTTCCTTGAGGTCGTCGTTGATCTTGCCGTGATCCTTCACCATCTGGCTGCCGAAATCCTTGACCGCGTCGCTGCCCCCTTTTTCGGCGGCGAGCTGGCCCATTTCGACTTCGGTCATGCCGCCGTCGGCGGCTTTCTTGATGAAGGCTTTCTCGGCCGCGGTCGCTTTTGCCGCGCCGGCGTCTTCCTCCGCGGCGAACGAGTGATGGAGCGGGACGCACAGCGCGGCCGCGAGTCCTAAAGTGAGTGCGAGTGATTTTACTTTCATAGTAATAATTCATCGCACCTCGCGGAGGGGTCGGATGCTCCTTCGTGCCGCCCTCGAGTGCGCAGCACGTTCTTTCGATAAATAACTTGCCCCGTGCGTCGATGCATCGGTTAATCCCGTCCCGGCATCCATGGCAGAACCTCTCCTCGAAACGCCAGGTGTGCACCGGCCCCGAAACGTCGACTGGAAACGCGCGGCTGCGCTTCTCTACGGCGACTGGGGCACGAGCAAGGCCTACGTCATCGGCCTCGCGTTTGTCGCGGCCGGTTTTTCTTCCTTTCCCCTCATCATCGCGGTTTGTGTCCTCACCGCTGTCGTCGGTTTCAACTACATCATCTTCTGCGCGCATTTCCCCGATGGGGGCGGCGTTTACTCCGCAGCGCGCCAGCAAAGTCGCTTTCTCGCCTCAGCCGGCGCGCTCCTGCTGGTGGCGAATTTTATTGTGACCGCCGCGCTCAGCGGCTGGGCGGCGGTCAGCTACTTCGGGGTGCCGGCGCAATACGCGCGGGTCGCCACGATGGCGCTGGTGATCGTCGTCGGCGTAATCAATTATTTCGGGCCGAAGCACAGCGGCAGCGTCTCGCTTTACCTCGCCATCCCCGCGGTCCTCACCGTGCTCGTGATCGTCGGTTTGAGCACGGGTTATTTAAATACCGCGCACCTCGAGCCGCGGCACGCCGATTACGGGGTGGCCTGGACCCAATTTGTCGGGGTCATCCTCGCGCTCAGCGGCGTCGAAGCAGTCGCGAATATCACCGGGGTAATGAAGCTCGATCCCGGCTCGACCCCGGATAAACCGAAGGTCACGCGGACCGCTATTAAGTCGATCGTCCCGGTGGCGGTCGAAGTGGTCCTCGGCACCGCGCTCCTCGGCTGGGCGATGCTCTCGATGCCGAAAATTTATCGGTCGGAACTGCTCGCGCACTCCGAGGACATGCTCCGCTATCTCGGCGAGCACTACGGCACGCTCGTGGTCGCGCCCTGGTTCGGGAACGCCTTCGGGCTCTTCGTCGGCATCGTCTTCGGGCTCCTCCTTTTTAGTGCGGTCAACACCGCGGTCGTAGCCCTGATCGGCGTGATCTACATGATGGCGCAAGACGGCGAAATGCCGAGGCAGCTCGCGAAGCTGAACCGTCACGGTGTCCCGCAGATCCCGCTCTTCGTCGCGATGGGCATTCCCATTCTCGTCCTCTTGGTGACGCAAAAGTTTGAATCCCTCGCCGGCCTCTACGCGATCGGCGTGGTCGGCGCGATCGCGGTCAACCTCGGCTCCTGCACCTTCAACAAACGGCTCGGTCTGCCGTGGTATCAGCGGCTGCTCATGGGCGCGACCTTCCTCGTGCTCACCGCGGTCGAGCTGACGATCGCGAAGACGAAACCGGACGCGCTTTTCTTCGCCATGTGCGTGCTCGGCATCGGTCTCGCCTTGCGCGCCTATTCGCACAAACTCTCGGGCTTAAAGACCGTGACGATGACGAAAGAAGTGGCGGAAATGGTCGCGCCGAATCTGCCCGCGACGATGCAATCCAAGCTCGAGGAAGGGCAGAAAATCATGGTCGCGGCGCGCGGGATCAATCCGGTGCTGAACTTCGCGCTCGAGGAAGCGCAACTGCGCAAGGCGGTGCTCTGCGTGGTCTATGTGAAGGAGATTTCGGTTTACTTCGCTGGGGCGCCGGCGGCGCTCGGCGCTTCCAAATGGAAGGATGACCCGCAGGCCAAAGCAATCATGTCGCTCATGATCAAGGAAGGCGAAGCGCGCGGGGTCTGCGTGCAGCCGATCTACGCGGTGAGCGAGGACACCGGCGCGACGATTCTGGATTTGGCGGCGACGTTAGGCGTCGATTACATCATGCTCGGCGCTTCGCAGCGGCGTTCGCTCGCGGATTTAATGCGCGGCAACGTCGCGACCCAGATCGCGCAGAATTTGCCGGAGTCGATCCGGTTATTGATCTTCGGGTAAAAAGCATTTCGCGCGCGTTGTCACCCGAGCACAGCCGGAGGCGGAGTCGAGGGAGCCCGCCGGGCTGCCGTGAAGAATCGCTGCGAACCTTCCCAGAAACTCCACGGGATCCCTCGGCTTCGCTCGGGATGACAAGTGCTTCAAATCCCTCCAAAGTGGGAGCCCTATGACACGGCCTAAAGTCCTCATCGCCGATCCCATATCAGAGAGCGGCCTTGACGAACTCCGTTCCGGCGACGTGCTCGAGGTGATCGTGAAAACCGGCCTGAGCGAGGCCGAAATCTGCGCGCTCATCCCGGGATTCAGCGCCGTGGTCGTGCGCAGCCAGACGAAAATAAACGCCGCCGTTTTACAGGCCGGCTCGCAGCTGAAGGTCGTCGGCCGCGCCGGCGTGGGCGTCGATAATGTCGACGTCGAAGCCGCCACGAAGCGCGGCGTGATCGTGATGAACACGCCGGGCGGCAACACTGTTTCCACCGCCGAGCACGCCTTCTCTCTGCTCGTCTCCGTCGCGCGCAAAATCCCGCAGGCGCATTCGAATTTGCAGGCCGGGCATTGGGACCGGAAGAAGTTCGAAGGGACCGAGCTTTATGGGAAAACGCTCGGGATTATCGGGATGGGCCGGATCGGCTCGGAGCTGAGCCGGCGCGCCATCGCCTTCGGCATGCGCGTGCTCGCCTACGATCCGTTTCTCTCCGCGGCGCGGGCGCGCGCGCTCCAGGTCGAGCTCATCGAGGAGATCGACGAACTCCTGCCGCTCTGCGATTTTCTTACCCTCCACACCCCGCTCACGCCGGAGACGCAGCATCTCCTGAATGCCGCGCGTCTCGCGAAAACGAAACGCGGCGTGCGCGTGATCAACTGCGCGCGCGGCGGTCTGATCGACGAGACGGCGCTGTTGGATTCGTTAGGCAACGGCCAGATCGCGGGCGCGGCGCTCGATGTTTTCGAGGTCGAGCCGCTTCCGGCGGACTCGCCGTTGCGGGGGATTCCCAATCTCATCCTCACGCCGCATCTCGGCGCGTCGACCGCGGAAGCGCAGGAAAGCGTCGGGATCGAGATCGCGCAGGCGCTCCGGGCCGCGCTTCTCGAAGGCACCATCCGCAATGCCGTAAACATGCCGAACCTCGACGCGAAAACGCTCGCGATCGTCGGGCCGCATCTGCGTTTCGGCGAAAAGCTCGGGCTCTTTCTATCCCAGGTTTCGCCGCGGCGAGTCGAGAGTTTGCACATCAACTACAGCGGCAAGGTGAACGAAGTCGACACCACTGCGATCACGCGTTCGATCCTGAAAGGTTTTCTCCGCCTCGCCGGCGGTGAGGACGTAAACGAGGTGAACGCGCCCGCCTTCGCCGAAGCGCACGGGATCAAGGTGACGGAGTCGCGCCTGAGCGCGCCCGGCGATTACACCGATCTGCTCGAGCTGACCGCGATCGCAGAAGGCAAAAGCGTCTCCGTGGCCGGCGCATTTTTTGGAGCGACGCCCCGGATCGTGAACATCAACGGCCGCCCGCTCGAGGCGCGCCCGCAAGGCGTCGTGCTCGTGCTCGAGAACACCGATCGTCCCGGCATGGTTGGCCGCATCGGGACATTGCTCGGCGCGCACGGCGTGAACATCGCGACGATGTCTCTGAGCCGGAACGAAGCCGGCGGCCGCGCTCTCACCG
>JBPCRH010000012.1:0-4346 GCA_050997075.1 Chthoniobacterales bacterium | reverse complement strand
GCTCAATAGTTTGCCGAGCTGACCGACGCGCAGCCATTCGATCTCGTCGGCGCGGTTTGTGATGTCCGGCGAAGTCTCGTCGGTGAACGCCGCGACGATGATTTTCTTTACCCCGGCAACGCGGGCGGCGTCGGCAAGGAGGAGCGGATAAACCCCGCTGCCGGCGATGATCCCGAGCGTGTCTGGTGGCTGCGTCACGGCGATGATCTAGCGCAGGATCGACGCCCCGGGAAGAGCGGAAGTTTGCGACCGGCCAGCTGGTGTTTTTGGAATTGTGAATGTAGAGGGAGCCTCTGTGCCCCGATCCGTTGCGATGTCGCTCTGATCGGGGGGCAAAGGCCCCTCCCCCGTTAGGCCAATTCGAGGGCAGGGGTTAGCGCCGTTGCCGCCGCTTGACGTGCAACTGGGCGAGCGCTTTTTGCAGTGAGGCCTGGACCGCGGCCACTTCTTCGCCACCGAGATCTTCCTTCATCGCCGCTTGCGCACGAGCGACCGCGGCTTCAGCGGCCGCTTCATCGATCGCGGTCGATTCGAGCGCCATATCGGTCAGGACAGAAACGGCGTCGCCCGTGATCTCGGCGAAACCTTCGCCGACCGCGAGCGCCGTTTCCTTGCCGCCTTTGAAAACGCGCAACTCGCCCGGCCTGAGCGTGGTCAGCACAGGGACGTGTTGGGGATAAACGCCCAGTTCGCCATCGGAGCCGGGGAGCACCACCATCTCGACCTCTTCCGAGTAGGCTTTCGACTCTGGGGTCACGATTTCCAAGCGCAGCGTCTTAGCCATGCTACTCCTTGATCATGTCGATGCCGCCCTTCATGTAGAAATTCTGCTCGGCGACATCGTCATGTTTGCCTTCGAGGATTTCTTTGAAGCCGCGGACGGTTTCGGCAATCGAGACGTATTGACCTGCGGTGCCAGTAAAGACTTCCGCGACGTGGAAAGGCTGGCTGAGGAAACGTTGGATTTTGCGCGCGCGCAGGACAGTCAGCTTATCTTCGGGGCTGAGCTCGTCCATCCCCAGAATGGCTATGATATCCTGCAAATCCTTGTAACGCTGCAGCATCTTCTGCACGCCACGCGCCACGTTGTAGTGCTCCTCGCCCACGATGTCGGGCGCGAGCGCTTTTGAGGTCGAAGCCAGCGGGTCCACCGCCGGATAGATTCCAAGCTCCGCAATGGAGCGCTCGAGCACTATCGTCGAATCCAGGTGCGCGAAAGTGTTCGCAGGGGCCGGGTCAGTCAGATCGTCCGCGGGGACGTAAACCGCCTGCACGGAAGTGATCGAGCCTTTGTTGGTCGAGGTGATGCGTTCCTGCAAATCGCCCATCTCGGCCGCGAGAGTCGGCTGATAACCGACCGCGCTCGGGGTCCGGCCTAACAATGCCGAAACTTCCGCGCCGGCCTGCGAGAAACGAAAGATGTTGTCGATGAAAAGGAGAACGTCCTGGTTGCGTTCGTCGCGGAAGTATTCCGTCATCGCGAGCGCGCTGAGCGCGACGCGGAGACGCGCGCCGGGAGGTTCGTTCATCTGACCGTAGACCAGCGCGACCTTCGATTTGCTCAGGTCTTTTTGGTCGATGACGCCGGCTTCGCTCATCTCCGTGTAGAGATCATTGCCCTCACGGGAACGTTCGCCCACGCCCGCGAAAACGGAGAACCCGCCGTGGTTTTTCGCGATGTTGTTGATCAACTCGAGAATGACTACCGTTTTTCCGACGCCGGCGCCACCGAACGCGCCGACCTTGCCGCCCTTAGTGAAGGGACAAATCAAATCGATCACCTTGATCCCGGTCTCGAGAATGTTGGCTTGCACATCCTGCTCGGTCAGCTCCGGCGCCTTGCGATGAATCGGATAACGCTTGGTGAACGAAACCGGGCCGCGATTATCGACTGGGTCGCCCGTGACGTTAAAGATGCGGCCGAGAGTCCCCTCGCCTACCGGCACGGTGATCGGACCGCCGGTGTCGGTCACGGGCATCCCGCGCTTCAAACCTTCGGTCGACGACATCGCGATCGAGCGGACCCATTTTTCGCCAAGATACTGCTGCACTTCGAGGGGGAGCTTGGTGGGATTGCCGTTCACTTCGTACTCGATCTCTAGCGCGTTGTAGATGCCGGGGAGTTTGCCGGCGTCGGCGAAGTCCACGTCGACGACGGGACCAATGACTTGAACGATCTTACCTGTATTCATAAAAGGGCGACCCACGGGGCGAACTGCCCAGCGCGCGGGAGTCCCAAGGTAACGAGGTCGGGCTCGCGGACAAGAGGAAAACCCCCGCGAAATTACGGGGCGCCAGGCCCGCTAATTAAACGGTTCCGCCTCTTCCGGCAGGATCTCGTGCCACCGGCGGACGATGCCGAACGCGCGGTTGGAGACGTCCTCGAAATGGCGTTCGTCCGCGGTCGACTGGACCACGATCTGCTCGGTCGGCTTGAGATTCAGGAAGGTCGCGCTCTGGCGATGGGTCTGATTCGCGATCTGGTAGGAATAGGTGATCCGCAGACTCTCCCAGTGATTGATCGGAAACGGATTCGACGCACTCTCCACCAAGGTAACTCCGGCGGCGCCCGGCGGCAGCAGAGAGCGCGCGGCCTGCTGGTAACCCTCGAAGGTCTCCGGTCCGAACCCCGTCTCCGGCGGAACCGGCGACCGCCGCAATCGCATCGATGCCTCCGGCATTTTAGCAAACCGGAAGAGCGCGCCGCCTTCGAAGGCGCTGAGCTCGGTTTCCGCATCAATCCTGATGCCGAATTTTCGACTGCCATCGGCAAAATAGGGGCAGCGAATCATGACGCCGTCCCGGCTTTGGTTGATAAAATGCGGCGTAAGATCGGTCGCGCCCACGCGCAGGGCCAGGCCTGCTAAAAGAAGAACAGTTAGGCGAAGGAGTTTCATAATTCCTACCCTGGAACTTCGCCCAACCCCCGCGGGCGATGACGACTGCGTCCACGGCGCCGGGCGGCGGCGTCGAGCTAAAGAGCGTGTCGTAGTTCCATCGGCGAGCGGGCGGCGCATAGATATTGCCGGTGTCCCATTCGCCGGTGAAGATCTTACTCTGGAAGAGCTCCACCATCGAACCGTAGTAAGTGCAGCTCTTCCCCGTCCAACGCTCGAGGAAACGCGGGAAATTAATCGCACCACCCGATTAGCCATACTGCGCACCGGAGGTCGGTTGGAACCCGGAAGGCATGAAGCCGGACATGATCGCTGTGTTATAAGTCGTGTTACTGGCCGGACGGCTGCTCACAGCGAGCGAAGCATTGGCGTCGTTCCAGTTATTTGAGAGCAGCATGACCGAATCGGCGATCACGGCCGCGGGCTGCTCGGTGTAACCGGGCGCCACCGCGGAGTCCGTGTTATTCGGGTTACCCGTGGCATTCGCCGGGACCACACTCGGATCACTGCCCGTGCCGGTATTATAGTCACCCTGGATGTAGACCGGATTCTGACTCACTACTGTCAGGCCGCCGTCCGGCAAGGTTCCGCCGTTCTGTAACCGGATGGTTTTCGGGTTCGGATCGGCCAGTCCGGAAGTGAGATCCTCGATGTAGAGGACGCCGTTGAAGTTGTTAACCCCGCCCTTGCCCAGGGCAGTGGTGACCTGCGACATGTCGAGATTCGCGACGGTGACGTTCTTGCCTTCGCGTTGATCCCAGATAGTGGTTTTGCCCGTTACCGCATCTTGCAAATCCTTCACCCGGCCGCCATTCAAGCTGGTGCCATTGCTCGTCCGTACCGTCACGGCCGACCCGACGATATCGATGATGATACCCGCCTTGTTATAGAGGCGACGCTGCGCGATCTCGGGCGGATCGACAAAGCCGATCACCGGCGGCTCGATCAGCTCGCGATAGCTGTCGTTATTTGGGTTGTTGTCAGAATCAACCGGCGCGATCGGCCGTCCGCTCGCATCGGATTGCGGCGCGGGATCGAGCACCGAGGAGGGCTTGGCGCCGAAAGGCTCAAACCGCGAGACCTGAGAGAGCTGCTCGGTCTGACCGCCCGCATTGTAGATCGGCGGCAACTTCGCGGAAGGAGTCCAGGGCGCCCAGGAACTAATGAAAGGGGCGTCCTTGGAATCGGAATAGATGCCCGAGTAAGACGCGTCCCCGCTGACGGTGAGCGAACCAACGGTGGAGCCGTTGAGATAGAGATCGGCGTTCGTGTGAATCAGCCCGCCGACAATCATCTGCGCCGGCTGACCGATCGTGAGATCGTGCTCAAAGAAAAACATCGATTGAAAGATCGGGACTTCCACATATTGCACCTGGCGTTTGACGCCCGCGGCCGTACCCACGCCGTAACCGGTGGTTTTCTTCAGCTTGGCGCTCACCACATAGCCAT
>JBPCRH010000424.1:0-2942 GCA_050997075.1 Chthoniobacterales bacterium | reverse complement strand
CGCGATTGTAAAACTGCGCCGGCAAGTCGCGACTTTTTCCAAATCGGGCCGCCGGTTCTGCGCGATCGCCGCCTCCGCTTCGAGGCGCGCGAGACAGCCGATGAGTTTCTCGTTCTCCACCACTGGGAAACGCTTGAACTGGTTTTGCTCGAGGACAACCCGGAGATTTTCCGGCGCGAGGTTATCGATCACGACCGGGCGGAAATTCGCGATCGCGGAGACCGGATAGGCCTGCCAGCTGCGCAGGTCACGCGGCGGAATGATGTGCACGAGAACGTTGCCATCCTGGGCGAGGACGGCGTCGTAAAAGCTTTCTTTCGTTAGGCGACGGGAGATCGTCTCGCTGACGAGCGCGCCAAGCATGAGCGCGGGGACAATCGAAAACTGGTGCGTCATTTCAAAAACGATCAGGATGGAGGTGAAGGGCGCGCGCACGACCGAGCTGAGACAGGCGCTCATGCCCACGATGGCGAGCAGGGTTTTGCCGTCAGGAGTGAGCGCGAGGAAGTAACCAAGCAAACCGGCGAGCGTCGCGCCCGCGGCGGCGCCGAGGAAAAGGAGCGGCGCGAAGATGCCGCCGCACCCACCCCAGCCATAACAGGCGACGGTCGAGATCAATTTGGCGACGAGGAACGCGGCGACCAAGGCCCACGCCAATTGGCCGTGGAGCATCGCGGAGAGATCGTCGTAGCCGAGCCCGAAGACACCGAGGTGGCCCGACCAGATGAAGACCGCGACTCCTAGCGCCCAGACCGTCAGTCCGCCGAGGAGCGGGTGCATCCAGGTCGGAAGTGTGTTCCAGCTTTTCGAAAAAGCGCGCAGGCTCAGGGTGGTTCGCTGAAAGGCAATGCCCACGAATGAGGCGAAAGCGGAGGCCAAAGGCACGCCGATGTAGGCGCGCCAGGTCGCCCCTTCAATTTGCGGGAGGATGAAGGCCGGGTTCTTGCCGATGATGGCGTGGACCGCGAACGCCCCCAGGACCGAGGCGAGAATGATGCTGCCGATGAGCGGGCTGTTCAGATCCTGGACGATTTCCTCGAGGACGAAGGTGATCGCGGCGAGCGGAGTATTGAAAGCGGCGGCGAGTCCGGCGGCGGCGCCGGCCGCGACGGGGCGCCGCCGGCGCTGTTTCGCGACGCCAAGAGCGCTGCTGAGTTGCGAGGCGACGCCGCCCGCGATGTGAATCGACGGACCTTCGCGACCGAGACTCATCCCGCCACCGACGTGCAGGAGACCCGCGAAGAATTTCACCAGGATCGTCTTCAGCCTAACGAACCCAAAATCCTGCCAGAAGGCGAACTTAAGCTGGGGAATGCCGCTGCCGGCGGCGCTTTGATCGACGCGGTGCATGAGGAAGCCGCCGCCTAACGAACAGAAGACGATGACCGCGAGCGTCCCCAGCAGGAAAACGGTCACGGTATGGTGGGAGAGCGCGACGAAAGTCGAGAGGTAGACCCAGTTAATCCCGAGCTCGAAAAGCACCGCCGCGAGTCCGCCGACCAGGCCGTAAATGCTGGTGAGGAGAAGCGACCGGCTCGATTCCGGGAGACGCTGAAATTGCCGGCTCAGGAGTGACACTGCTAGCGGGCACTAAACGCGAGGATGCGGTTTTGGCACGCGCTTTTCCGGCGGGCGTCGCAGAGCCCCGCGCTAGGGAGAAAAAATTAACCGCCAAGGATGCAGAGCGCGCAGAGTGAAAACGCTGCGCCTCTGCGGTGGCAAAAAGCGAGAGCGACTAGAGCGCCGAGTTCGGATCGGCGCTGGAGACGATCATCGAGCCGGCTTCGTCGGCCGTGATCGCCTCGCTCTGCTTATCCGCCACCGGCCATTGCACGTTCCAGGCAAGATGCAGTTTCTCGAGCGTCCAGATGACGTAGCGCGTGAAATCGAATTCCCACCATTCCAGCCCATGCGCGGCGCAACGCGGCTTGGCGTGATGGTTATTATGATAGCCTTCGCCGAAAGCGCCCAGGCCGACCCAGAAGTTGTTTTTACTCTCCTCGGACGTCTCGAAAGTGCGATAGCCAAACTGCTTCATGTGGCAGATCGAGTTCACCGCCCAAGTGAAATTGTAGACGATCAACATCGGCACGTAGAGGCACCAGAGCATGCCCGCGAAGCCGAGGGTGAAGTAGAACACCGTCGCCAGCGCGAGATGCGGGAGGACGTAAAGCACAGAGTTCTCCCAGGCTTTGCAGTAAGGAATCTTGCGGACGTCCGCCGCGTAGCGAAGCGAGCGCTCGCGGAAGGAGGGGGGTTTGCGGATGAGCCACATCATGTGCGCGTAAGGAAAGCCGTGGCGGGGGCTGTGGATATCCTCGTCGGTGTCGGATTTCAGATGATGATAGCGATGATCGCCCACCCAGGTGACAGGATCGCCGGAGAGCCCAATGGCCGAGCCGAGAGCGAAGATAAACTTGAGCCAGCCCGGCATCTCAAACCCGCGATGGGTGAGGTAACGATGAAGATAGAGCGTCGTGCCCATCCCGATCCAGACATAGACCGCGAGCAGGAACGGCAGGTAAGACCACTGAAAGCGCGTCCAGATTGCGGCTACGCCGAGAAGCTGGAGGAATACGAGGATGCTGAATATACCGATATTAAATTTTTCGTTTTTAAACATAACAGGACGGGCTGAAAAAAGGCTGAAGCAGAAAGCTGGCCAGACGCGGGAGGTCGCGGAGTGTCGTTCGGAATGGACATTCCGGCAAGCAATTTCCGCCGTGTGAATCATCCGGTGGCGGAGTGCGGCGGGATGCGATCCCCGTGGCGCAACTTTGCAAGTTGCGGGGGTGAGTTTCCGCTTCGGTCAGGGGACGCAAGTTTCAAACTTGCGCCACGGGGGAGCTTATTGGAGCGGTCGCGAAAACTCGCATGCGCGCCAACCACGCTCGTGGTAGTTGGGCTTTGCTTTCGGGGTGTAGTTTAGCTTGGTAGAGCGG